>JBDTTK010000331.1:0-5466 GCA_039930685.1 Bryobacteraceae bacterium
GTCTGGATATTTCCTTGTGCATCGCGGCCCGCTTCCCAGGTGTCGTCGATATTGATGTAGATGTAGCCGGCCTCACGCATTCCGTTCGACGCCATCGCGTCCGCCATGCCGCGGACCGCCGCGTCGTCTACGCGCCCGGCGAACTTATTCCAGCTATTCCAGCCCATCGGCGGAGTCTTGGCGAGGCCGTTGTACTTCACCTTGTGGAGCGCTGGAATGGGCAAGCGTGCCGGATAAGCGCCTTCGCCGGCCGGAGCGCGGACCGCCACCATCTCAGTGGGCGGCGCCGTCGGATTCCTGCGCGTCGACAAATGCAGTTCCTCGCCCAAGAGCTTGCCCTCATACCGCACCGTGCGCTCGTTCTGGTTGTCCATGAGGCTACCGGTGATCGCGAAACTGTCCGGTCCGACGGTGCTTTCCTTCACCGTGTAGTAAAACTGCGTCACGCGTATGTGCCCCGTGATCTTCGATCCTTCCTGCTTCAGGTCGAAGTAGCTCTTGCGGACCGTGCCGTCGGGATTCGGCTGGGCAACCACCCAGTTCCCAGAGAGCTCGGCGGCGAAGCCCACCGAGGTCAAAAGAAGCAACAGAGCAAGCATCTTGATACCCATGAATGAGAACTAGCACAGTACGAATGGCAGCCGTAGGCCCTCCGCCAGTCGAAAGACAGCCGCGGCGGTCGCGCTATCCTCAGACCATGACGCGATCTTCAGACTGGATTAGTCGTCGGCGGTTTGTGGCCCTCGCTGCGGCGATGACCGCGGCCGGCACGAACGCCGCGAGCGCTGCTCGACTGCCAATCCGCAAAGCGGTCTGGTTCGGTATGCTGCCGGGCGACCTGCCCGTCGACGACCGTTTCAAGCTCGCGCGCGATTGCGGCTTCGAGGCCATCGAGTGCCCGACGCAGCCGGAGGCCGCGAAGGCCGAAGAATTTCGCAAGGCCTCACAGCAGTCCGGCCTGAAAATTCACTCCGTAATGAATCAGGCGCATTGGTCGTCTCCTCTGTCTTCGTCAAACCCGGATGTCGTCGACAAGAGCATGAAGGGCATGGAAGCCAGCCTCGCGAACGCGGAGTTGTGGGGCGCGGATACGGTTCTGCTGGTGCCGGCCGTCGTAAATCCGGATACGTCCTATGCCCAGGCCTGGGAACGCTCGCAGACCCAGATCCGCAAGCTGATTCCGCTCGCCGAGAAACGCAAGGTCATCATCGGGATCGAAGAAGTGTGGAATAAGTTTCTGCTCAGCCCGCTCGAAATGGCGCGGTATGTCGACGAGTTTCAGTCGCCCTGGATCCGCGCCTACTTCGACGTCGGGAATGTCGTTCTTTACGGGTATCCCCAGGACTGGATTCGGACGCTGGGCAAGCGGATCATCAAGCTGCACATCAAAGACTTCAGTTTCAAACGCGACCCCAACCTGAAGAAGGCCGTCGCCGATTGGACGCCATTGCGTGAGGGCGAAATTAACTGGAAAGAAGTCCACCGCGCCCTCTCCGACATCGGATACTCGGGGACCGCAACACTCGAGATCGCGGGCGGAGGCGAAGCGTACCTCAAAGAGGCCAATCGGCGCTTTGATCTGATTCTCAACGGCGAATAGCTCGGAGCATTTCTTCATGAAAAACTTCTTCATTGGCCTCTTCTGCGGAGTTGTCTTCGCCGGTCTGGCAGCCTTCATCTTCCTGTTCGCCGTCATCCGCCTTTCCACCACCGAGCGAAAACCTTCCGTGCCCGAAAGTGCGGCCTTGGTGATGAAGCTCGAAGGCGACCTTCCCGAAGTTCCGCCGCTCGATGTCCCGCTGCCCTTCCTTGAAAGCCAGACGCCATCGACCATCGTCGAAACCTGGCGCATGTTGCAGCGCGCTGGAACGGATCCGCATGTCAAAGCACTGGTTCTCGAACCTCGCGGACTGGGCGTCGGATGGGCCAAGCTGGAGGAACTCCGCCAGGACATCCTGACGTTTAAGAAGACGGGCAAACCCGTTTACGCCTATCTGCGAGGGCCTGGAACCCGCGAGTATTACCTCGCGAGCGCCGCCGACAAGATCTACCTTGCGCCGGAGGACCTCCTCGACGTAAAGGGGCTCCGCCTCGAGATGATGTACCTCAAGGGCGTCTTCGACAAGCTTGGCGTGAAAATGGAGATCGAGCACGTCGGCAAGTACAAAGACGGCGGCGACACCTACACCCGCACCTCGATGTCTCCCGAGACAAAAGAGGTCTATGGAAAAATACTCGACCAGCTTTTCGGATCGCTAGTCAGCACCATCGCCGAAGGTCGCCACAAAACTCCCGAGCAGGTCACCGCCCTGATGGACGAAGGCCCGTTCCTTGCCCCGGACGCCAAAGCGAACGGGCTCGTTGACGAATTGGCTTTCGAGGACAAGCTCTACTCCGACTTGAACGTCGCCACCAAACTAACGCTCTCCAAAATCTCCCATCGCCAGTACTCGAAGGCGAATCCGCCAAGCGGTAGCGGCAAGCGCATCGCCCTGATTGCCGGTTCCGGCGAAATCACCCGCGGTGAGGGTAACGATGCATTCGGCAGTCAGGACGGGATCACCGCCGGAGGCATGGTCAAGCTCCTCAAGCAGGTCGAGGCCGATTCTTCAATCGACGGCGTGATCTTTCGCGTCGATTCCCCCGGCGGCGACGGCATCGCGTCCGACGACATTCTCGACGCCGCCCGTTCCCTGAGTAAAAAGAAGCCCATGGTGATTTCCATGTCGGACTTGGCCGCCTCAGGGGGATATTTCATCTCGATGACGGGCGACCCGATCATCGCCTACCCCAATACGCTGACCGGTTCCATCGGCGTTTTCTTCGGCAAGATCAGCCTCCGCGGACTCTACGACAAAGTCGGGCTCACCAAAGACGGGCTCAGCCGCGGCCGCTACGCCGACATCAACTCCGAATACAAGACTCTGACTGACGACGAACGCGCCAAGCTGCGAAAGGAACTCGAAGCATTCTACAAAGGCTTCGTGGAACGCGTCGCCACCGGCCGCAAGCGTCCCTACGACGTCGTGGAGCCGCTTGCGCAAGGCCGCGTCTGGATGGGCTCGCAAGCCAAACAGAATGGCTTGATCGACGAACTCGGCGGACTCGACAAAGCGCTCTCGATGGTCAAGCTCAAGGCAAAGATCGGTGAAAGCGAGAAGGTTGCCATCGTGCCGTTCCCGCAGAAGAAAACTCTTTGGGAGGTATTCACCAGCCGCGACGAAACCGCGATGGTGGATGTCCTGGCGCGCGTCAAGCTCGGACAATCGCCCGCGGAAATGGCCGCGAGGAAGCTCCTCCACTCGGTTCCCGTCCGTTCCCTGCAATCCGGCGGAGTGCTGAAACTCATGCCGTACGTAATCACGGTTCAGTAAAATCGACGAACGTGTTGCGCCTCTCCAAGGCGTTCCGTCATAGTAAAGATTCGCGGACTCGCTGTCCAACTATGGAATTAGGTAAACCCAGGGCCGAACGGCCCGGCGATCGTAGACTCGAATGGCGCAGAACCTGCTGTTCCTCACCGAACTGCTCGGGCTCAAGGTCTATGACCTTAAGGGCCGGAAGATCGGTGTTGTCCGCGATGCCGCTATTGTCCCGCTCGTCAATGCCAGCCGCGTAGACCGCTTTCTCCTGGGCGCCGGAGGTATTTGGCTGAGTCTGCGTTTCGATCAGGTTAAGTCCATTTCGTTCGCTGGGATCTATCTTAAGGACGAGGTCCTGATTCCCTACCATTCGGACGAGTACATGCTCCGGATGGTGCGCGATCTCCTCGATCAGCAGATCATCGACGGCGAGGGCCGCAAAGTCGTTCGCGTCACGGACGTAACGTTCGATATCCGCGACGATAACGGATCGGATGTCTTAACGCTTGTGGAAGTGGATATTGGAGTCCGCGCCATTTTCCGCCGTCTCTGTCAGGGCGTGCTGCCACGCCGGATGGTCCGGCGCTTGCAGGGACCGATTCCACCGCACTCCATCAAGTGGGAAGCGTGCAGCATCCTCGAAGCGGACCCGCAGCGTCGGCTGCGGTTGAACATCACGAACAAGCTGCTTGAAGAGATGCACCCCGCTGACACCGCCGACATCGTCGAGGGGATGAGCCCTGACGACCGCGAGGCCATCTTCGAAACGATGGACAGCGAGACCGCGGCCGAAGCGCTTTCCGAAGTCGATCTCGACATTCAGGCCAGCATTCTGGAATCGCTCGAGGCCGACAAAGCCGCCGAAATCGTCGAGGAGATGTCGCCCGACGAGGCCGCCGATGTGCTCGCGGAGCTCGACGAAGAAGCTTCGCAGGAAATCCTCGAAGAGATGGATACCGAACCCAAATCCGAGCTTAGCGAGTTGATGGAGTTCGACGAGGATACCGCCGGCGGCTTGATGAACACGGAGTATGTCGCACTCCATCAGGACGCCACCGTTTCCGACGCGATCATGGCGCTCCGCTCCAACGAATCCCTGCTTGAATCGCTGAACACCATGTTCCTCGTCGATCGCGAGGACCGCCTGATCGCCGCCGTTCCAGTGGCGCGGCTGTTTGTCGCCCGGGGCGAGACGCCGCTCATCGAACTGCGCTCCGATACTCTGATCCAGGCCCAGGTCGACATCAAGCAGAAGAAAGTGACGGCACTGTTCGACAAGTACAACCTGCTGACGCTTCCAGTCGTCGATCTCCACGGCAAGCTCGCCGGTGTAATCACGGCGGACGACGTCATTTCTGTCCTGAGGAACGAGTAGCCGGATCCGGATGGGAGACGACAGATGAGTCTTTTCCGCCGGTTTCGCTACCACTGGGCGATTTTCTTCGCCGTCATCGGGCCGGGCTTCATCACCGCCGTCGTCGACAACGATGCGGGCGGAATCTACACCTATTCGCAGGCAGGCGCAAAGTACGGCTACCTGCCGCTCTGGACCCTGCTGCCCATTACGCTGCTCCTCATCGTGACCCAGGAGATGTGCTCCCGCATGGGCGCTGTCACTGGAAAGGGTCTGTCGGACCTCATTCGCGAAGAGTTCGGACTGCGCACGACGTTCGTCGTGATGTTTGTGCTCATCATCGCCAATCTCACCAACATCATGGCCAACTTCGCCGGCATCGCGAGTTCGCTCGAGATCTTCGGCATGAGTCCGTACATCACCGTGCCGCTGAGCGCCGTTGCCGTCTGGCTGTTGATCGTCAAGGGAAGCTATGAGCGTGTTGAAAAGATCTTCCTGTGGGCCTGCGTTGTCTACATCGCGTACATCATCTCCGGAATCCTCGTAAAGCCTGACTGGAAGCAGGCCGCCATCTACAGCGTTACGCCTCGCCTAATGCTCGACGCCGGCTACATTACCATGTTGATCGGTATGGTCGGAACTTCGATCGCCCCGTGGATGCAGTTCTACCTGCAGGCCGCCGTCGTCGAGAAGGGGATCACCGCCAAGGAATACAAAGAGTCGCGCATTGAGGTCATCGTCGGATGCATC
>JBDTTK010000332.1:0-5465 GCA_039930685.1 Bryobacteraceae bacterium
TCGAGTAGGCGGATGGCGCCTTCCTCGAGGTCGCCGAAGTCGACTGCGCCGCGCGCCCGCTTGGCGGCGCGATAAGCCAGATGGATTCCCTCAAGGGCCTCGTGCAACAGGGGAGCCAGATGGGCATTGCGCTGTTCGAGAAGGGGTCCGGCCCATTCGTCGCGGGCGCGCTTGGCGAAGTTTCGGAGCGCGGAACCGCTCTTGAGCGCCGTGAGGTTGACCTTGAGGATCGCAATCATCCGCAAATGGTCGTCGACGGCGGTATCAGGAAGCAGCAACAGGTCGCGGCACCAGGCGAGGACTTGCGGCGCGGCGGAACCACCTGAAGCTGCCGCCGGAACGGAGATCGCGGCCACTGTTTCGCGCCGGAACTCGCGGATCGCGTCCTGAGTCGACGCGGCGCCGGGGATGGACGCGACGCCGCTGATGCGGACGGCTTCATACACGTCGCGCAGGCCGCGCGCGAGGTCCTGCTGGCGGCCGTCGTCGCGCGTTGGAAAGGCGAGGGCGAGCAGCAATTCGCGAAATCGTGGCGGATTCTTGGCTAACAGCAGATCGAGGGCGCGGTCGGTTGCTTCTCGCTGAAGCTGGTCGGCGGCAGGCGCGTCGAGCACCTGGAAGTCGGGCGGGAGTTCGGCGGCAATGGCATATTCGCGGAGGAGGCGCGCGCAGAATCCGTCGATCGTAGAGACCCAGGCGCGTTCGACTTGTTCGCGGATCTCGGGCGCGGCGTCGAAGCGCTGGATCAGGCGCTTGCGGATTTCGGTGGCGGCTTTTTCAGTGAAGGTGACGGCGAGAATGCGGTCCGCTTCGATGCCTTGCGTTTCGACCAGCCAGGCGTAGCGCTCGATAAGGACAGTGGTTTTGCCGGAGCCGGGTCCGGCGATGACGCAGACGTCCTGGCCGTCGCGGGTGACGGCATCGAGTTGCGTGCCGGTCAGAGCGACGCGGCGACTGGCTGGAGACGGATTCATGAGCCGGCCACCTGCACGAGAGTCTGGCTCGCGGTTTCGATGCGGCAGATGTCGCGGTAGTCGCACCACTGGCATTTGTCGCGGTCGGCGGGGTCGGGCGCGAGACGGCCGGAAAGGATTTGTCCGACAGCGTCGAGAGTGAGGGCCTCAGCGCGGTCCATGATGTCGCGCAGGTCTTCCGGGCGGACGCGTTCCACGTCTTTGGCGGACACCGCCGCCGCATCGGCGGGGGACAACGCATGCCAGCCTCCCCAAGTGACCTCTTCGCGCAGGCCGCAGTACATCATGCCGACGGGCTTGAAACCGAGGGCGCGCTCGGCGGCGAGCATGTAGAGTCCGGCTTGCAAGCGGGTTCCGTCTTCGGTTTGGGCGGCGGCGTTTTTGATGGCGGCCTCGCGACTGTACTTGTAGTCGATGACGAGCGTCTGTTTGCGCGGACCGACGTCGAGGCGGTCGATGCGTCCGCCGACGGCGATGGAGTCGAGGCGCATCTCAAATTGCTTTTCCGTTTCGGTGGTCCAGTCGAGGGCGATGTCGCGGTTGTCGAGGAAGCGCTCGAAGTGGCGGCGAAGTTCGAGGCGAATGGCTTCGCGGCGGTAGTTTTCAGGGACGCGTTCTTTTACGCAGGCGGCTTCGAAGACGTCGTCGAACAGTCCGGCGCGGAACAGCGGTGGAGTATCGACCGCGCGGGCGAGGAGTTCGTGGATGATCGAGCCTTGCAGCAGAACGTCGAGGCGGTCGTTCGGGAGTTTGGGCCGCTGCTTGAGGCGGAGGGTACGGTCGCCGAAGAACTGGAACGGGCATTGCAGAAAGCGCTCCAGGGCGGATGGCGAAAAGCGGGTGTGCCGCGCGGCCAGGAAGCCGGCGAGAGACGGACTCTCGGGCAGAGCGGGCCGCGGCGCCATCGGTGGCGAAAGGGGCCGCGCACGTTGGGCGATCCATTCCGGGTCGATGCCGCGGAGGAAGAAGGACGCAATCTGGTCCTCGCCTTTTTCGTTGAACCGCGGATAGCTGAAGACGACTTGCCGGGTTGCGCGCGTGGACGCGATGTCGAAGAGGAGGCGCTCTTCGCGTTGCTGTGCGGCGGAGACGGGGAGGCCGAGTTCTTGGCGGGCGGCTTCGGAGAGAAGGGAGTCCGGCGCGTGATATTGCGGGAAGACGCGTTCGAGCATGCCGCACACGAAGACGATGGGCAGCTCCCATTGGCGGGCCTCATACACGTCGAGGATATGGACGACGTCGCGGCGGTCGTCGGGGACGCGGAGGGGGGTCTGCTCGGCGGCTTCGGAGAGGAGCCGGACGAAGACATCGAGCGGAATCCGGCGGGGGACAAACTCGGCGACCTCGCGGCCCAGGGCGTCCAGGGCATTCATAGCCTCGACCTGTGCGCGCCAGCGCTGAGCCGTCGAGTGAGGAACGCCGGGTTTGACAGCGAATGGAGGCAAAAGGGCGCGGACGAGCGCAATCCACTCCTCCACGGAGCGGGTCTCGAGGGCCGCTTCGGCGAGGGCGCGGATGCCGGCGAGCTCCGGAGCAGCAAGGTGGTCCGGACCGCGCGCCGGTGCTTCTTTCTCGATCGCGAACGCAAGCTTGTCGCCGGCAGGGTTCAGCAATCCAAAGGGAGCGAGCCGGACGGCGGGAAGGAGGTCCTCGAGGGCGCATCCGGCGGAAACGGCCGACGCGATTTCGAGGATGCAGCGGATGGCCGGGTGGCGCGCGAGCGGTTCCGTGAAGTACGAGCGCGAAGGGATTCCGAAGCGGGCAAAGGCGGCGCGCAGCGCGGAATCGTAGGGCTCGCGGCTCCGAAGGATGACGGCGATATCTCGGAACGCATGGCCGGCGGCCACGGCATCGAGGATGCGGTGGGCCACCTCCGCTACTTCTTGGGCGGCGGATGGCGCGGCGAAGAGCGAGACGTCAGGATTGCGATGGGCGACGGGAAAGCGCTGTTCGGCGAAACCACGCGCGAGCAATGATTCGCGCATCGAGGGGTCGGGCGAATCCGGGAGCGCGACGGTGAGGTTCGAGCGCTCGGCGAGGCGGCCGAGCAGAGCGAGTTCCGAGGAGTTGAGCGAATAGAAGCCGTCGAGCAGGACTTCGCTTTCGTCGACCCAGTTGTTGCCGGCGAGCGCGAGGCGGCGATAGCGGAGGGCGCATCCGGAGATATCGAGGGTCTGCTCGACGCGTTCAAAGATTCGCGTGATGGCATTCGAGTAGGCGCCGGGCAGATCGCCGCGCAGCAGGCGTCCGACGGCCGCGCCGGAGGAGCCGATTTCGGCTATGGCATCGGACAAAGCGCGGCGGAAGCCGGGGTAAGCAGCGACGGCGGCGAATTCAGTGGGGCGGAGGCGGTCGAGGGCGGCGTCCACGTGGAGGGCCAGGGTGGCGGGCGACACGGGACGCGGCTGCGGGCAGAGGCGGTCGACAAATTGAGAGAGCGTAAGAATCGACGACGGGCGGATGGCGTGTCCGGCGCGGGCAAGCTGGTGACGCAAGTGCTCGGCCATGGTTGCCGTCGGGACCAGCAGGAGGGCGCGTCCGCCGGCGTTAAGAAACGCCTGAACGAGGGCTCCGGACTTGCCGGAGGCCGGAGGGCCGCTAAAGAGCGTGTGGGCCAAGCTTCAAGTATCCGGGAAGGCGGCGGGAGGGGGCAAGCTCGCACCGCGGGCTAACGCAGGACGTCGAGCATGGGCGAAATACTGAGCGTGGTTTCGCCGAGGCCGACGGCATCCAAGGTGGCGCGGAGTTGAGGAAGCCAGGGTCCGTATGCCGGGAATTCGACGGCGCTCCGGGGATGGCCATGATGCAATTCTGGATTGAGAGGGAACGGCACCGTCGCCAGGCAATCGAGGACGGTCTCGAGGCGTGCGGCGGGTACCTCGATCCGAACGAGGAGCAATTCGCCTTCGGGTCCGGCAAGGACGGGTCGAACACTCTGGGGGCTTGCATTCGATGTCACGCTCATAGCACTTAGCACCTTGTAGCCCTTTCGCGAAGGGCGGCTATTTGCGCGGGCCGGTCTTCCGATTCCCTGTGGGCGGCAAGATGCTGCGCCGCCAAGCCAACCGCGATGAGAAAATCGCGTCAGAACAGAAAAAGACCCTGCGGTGTGGGCCACAGGGTCACAAGGAACTTGAAGACCGATCCGCCTTTAGCATTTTTTAGCGTGGTTGCAATTAGCTGCCCCGCGAAGAACGAGGCTAAATCAATCCACGTACACCCCGAGAATACCATCACGATGCTCGAATCGCAATAGTACTAAAGCGCCCGATCTACATCTGAAGGTCGGGGACGAGCCTGAGCTGGGACGTGTAACCCTATTGTTTTGTTCCGGTGAACGTGCCGGTCCCAATGCCGGCCAGATCTACTTTCCCTTTGATTTTGGTGGCGCCGTCCAGCGTGCCGGTGTAGACGATCTTGCCATTGTCGGTGGTGACCGTAAACTGGACTGCGTCGCCCTTGACTGACCCTTCGAGCTTACCTTCGCCGAAGGCGCCCTTGTAAGTTCCCGCCAATTTGTCGCCCGCCTGTTTGAACTCGAAGCTAGGCGTTCCGCTGCCCTGGTCGGTGGTGACTTCGAACATCCACTTGCCGGAAATGTCGGCGCCGAGCGCCATCATGGCGGAGAGGAGAAAGACGATTAAGGTTTTCATCGGCCTGACGATACCACAGGAGGGAGGCGGCCGGAAGGCGCTGTCAGCGGGTTGCTATTTGCCTTGGAGGTCGCTGAGCATGCGCTCGAACTTCACGCGCTGATCGGGCCTGAGGATCTGGACGATCCGATTCTTTCCGGTCGCGCGGACGTCCTCCAATTGATCCTGGAGGCTCTGGTAGTACATGTTGAAGTCTTCGAGGGCGGCCGAGACATCACGAACCTGATCGGAGGTGAGATCCAGTTCCGTCTTAAATCGCTGGAGGAAGATCTCCTTGTTGCCCATTTTGAGGGAAGGTCCGGAGCGGACCGCGCGAGCCGTCGGTAGGCCGTAGCGAACCGCTAGGCCGCCGGAAATAGCTCCGGCTACGAAAACCAGCAGCAGCGTCGTGGCAATCCGAACATTCGGGCGATCGCTGCCAAGCATCGACGGCTACTGCTCCCGGTAGCTCGCCAGGCTCACGAGAACCGAATCCGGATCACGCGGCTGGCCGACTTCGATCATCGGCATCTGATCTTCGTGAATCAACCGCAATTCCTGCTGCTGAGCCACGGCCGGCGGCTGCTCTTCGTTCGTAAAGAGGTAGGTTCCGACCAGCAAAGTGAGAACAACCGACGCTAAGGCGATGCGGAACGCGAAAGCGGACTGCAAAAGGCTCATCCAGCCGTCGGCCGGGCGCTGGGCATCGATGCGGTCCATAACGCGGGCATAGAATCCGGCGCGGACTTCCATATCCGCAGGGCTGCGGAGAGCTTGCAACATCTGTGCATGGCTGCGGAGCAGCTCGATCTCTCCGCTACATTCGGCGCAAGTATCGAGATGACGGCTAACCTCGTCG
>JBDTTK010000333.1:0-5446 GCA_039930685.1 Bryobacteraceae bacterium
CCGACCGGGCCGCCACCACCTAAGACCAATGCTTGTGACTTCGTTTCGCCCATCGGTCTTCATGATAGTGAAGCCTGCAAGCCGAAATCCGGCTGAACACACGCCGCCTTTCGCTCTGCTAACCTCCCTTTCATGCGAAGCTCACGGACCTGGCTAGTGGCGGCGGTGCTCGTCGTCGTGCTCTCGGCGGTCGCCGCGATCGTCTATCCGCGGCTTGGACGGCAGGCCGACGGATCGTTCTTGATTCCCACGGGTCAGCGGCTGACGCCCGCCGGACGCCACTTCGAAGTCAACGACCGCCCTCTCGGAATGGTTCTCAGCCCGGACGGAAAGCGCATCGCCGTCGTCACCGGATCGAACTTCGCCCCGCGCGCCTTGCACATTCTCGACACCGAGGATGGCAAGCTGCTCGACAAAGTCCCGCTCGACAGCTTCGTGGGAGTCGCCTTCTCGAAGGACGGCCAGACCCTCTACGTTGGCGGGGGCGTCGCCAATGCCGTAAAGGTTCTCCGTCAGAAGCCGGATGGCGGCTTCAAGGAAGAAGACAGCTTTCCGTTTCCGGGCGGTGCCCCGAGCGGCCTGTCGCTCTCGCCGGACGGAACCAAGCTCTATGTCGCGCTCAATCTGAAACATGCCGCCGCCGTGATCGACCTCGCCGGACACGCCGTCACCGAGATCTCCGTCGGCATGTATCCGTACACCACAGTCGCCGCGCCGTCCGGCAAGAAGTTCTACGTTTCCAATTGGGGTGGACGCCACGGCAACGATCGCGACTTGATCGATGAGCGCTACAAAGTCGTCGTCGATCCGCGAACCGGCATTCCTTCGTCCGGCACGCTCTCGGTCATCGACACCGAGACCAAGGCCGTCATCAAAGACATCGACGTCGGACTGCATCCCTCCGCGATGGCGCTCTCGCCCAAAGGCGACCGCCTCTACGTCGCGAACGCCAACAGCGATACGGTGTCTGTCATCGACACGGCGAGCGACGCGGTGCTCTATTCGATCGACGTCCGCCCCGGCGACAAGGCGCCCATCGGCAGCGCGCCGAACGCTCTCGCTGTCAGCGCTGACGGCAAGACCCTCTACGTCGCGAACGGCGCCAACAACGCCATCGCCATCGTCGACATCGAGCGCCCGGGCCGCATCCGCGGCTTGGTACCCACCGGCTGGTATCCGGCTGCGGTTGCCACCGCTGCCGGTGGCAAGAAGCTCTGGGTAGCCAGCGGCTACGGTTTCGGCTCCGTGGCCGAGCAGGCCGCCAACCGCAAGGGCCGCAGCTATCGCGATCGCCTGGGTGTCGTCTCTCTCATTGACCTGCCCGAGGGACGGCAATTGCGCGAAGCGACCGCGCAGGTGATGGCCAATAACAAGCTCGTCGGCTCTGGCGAGAAGGTTGCGTCGAACCACCCGGTGCCAATCGACCGCGCGCATCCGTCCCCCATCCGCCACGTCTTCTACATCATTAAGGAGAACCGGACCTACGACCAGCTCTTGGGCGACATGACGCAGGGCAACGGCGATCCGGCGCTCGTGCAGTTCGGACGCGAGGTCACTCCCAACCATCACGCCCTCGCCGAGTCGTTCGTGTTGCTCGACAACTTCTACACGCCCGCCGACCAGTCCGCGCTCGGGCACAAGTGGTGCACGCAAGGCTACGCCAGCGACTGGGCGATGAAGTACGGCAACGGCCGCAACGATGGCAATCCGATGCTGTCCGCTCCAAGCGATGCGCTCTGGGACAACGCCAAGGCGCATGGCGTGTCAGTGCGCGCGTACGGGGAACGCGGCTCCTACACTCTGACCCCGCCGACTGCTACCTTCACGGACATCTACAACGGCTGGAAGTCCGGCAATATGTCGGTATCGATCAAACCCCGCACCACCGTCGCGGGCCTAAAGGACATCTACCATCCCGAGTACCCTGGCTTCGGCGGCATCATTCCGGATCAATATCGCGCCGACGTGTTCCTCAAGGACTTTCGCCAGTTCGAGCAGAACGGCAACCTGCCGCAACTCTCGATCCTGCTGCTCTCAAACGACCACACCAGCGGGACGTCCCCGGGCCTCCCGACGCCGCGCTCCGCTGTTGCCGACAACGACCTTGCCCTGGGCCGCATCGTCGAAGCGATCTCAAAGAGCAAGTACTGGAAGGAGTCGGCCATCTTCGTGGTCGAAGACGACGCGCAGAACGGAGTGGATCACGTAGCGGGACACCGGACGGTCGCATTCCTGATCAGCCCGTGGGTGCGGCGCAAGGCGGTTGACAGCCACTTCTATACGACCGTCAATATGTACCGCACGATGGAACAGATCCTCGGACTGCCTCCGCAGAACCAGTTCGACCTCGCCGCCGAACCCATGTTCCCTGCGTTTGCGGAGAAGGCGGACACTTCACCGTACGAGGCGCTGGCGAACAAGATCCCACTGGACGAACTCAGTCCGCCGCTTCGCGCGTTAAAGGGCCAGGCTCTCAAGGATGCGGTCGCATCGATGAAGATGGACTTCTCGGAACCGGACGAGGCGCCCGAGGAGATCCTGAACCGCATCATCTGGCGGTCCGCCATGGGCGCGGCGCGGGCTTATCCTACTCGCGGCCGCTAACCCGATCGGTAGGGAGGATGGCCGTCGGACTTACTTCCGCTGGTCTTTGCCCGGAGCGTCGTACGGCGCGCCGGTGCCCGACGAGCCCATAAAGAACTTCTGGCCGTCGGCCAGTGTCACGTCGCGGCCGTTGGCTCGCTTGGAGCGGTCCTTCGATTGATAGCCGTCGACGATCACCACCTGACCGGGCTTCAACGTGTCCCTCTTCAAGCCCCGCCGTAAGAGGCTGTTGGGCGTACCGCCTTCGACCATCCAGACTTCCTTGGTCCCGTCCTTCGCCGTCACTTCAACGTGAAACCAAGTGTGGGGATTGATCCACTCGACGCGCACCAGCGGTCCTTTAAGCAGCACGGGCAGATTCGGGTCGAACTCGGCGCCGAACGCGTGATGCGCGTCCAGGCGTGAGACTCCGGCAAAGAACAGCGCGCCGGCGCTCAGCAGCGCCGCGGCGGCGAGAGCCGTTTTCGAATTCTTCTTCATGAGTCCCAGTCTCCTCCTTTTTCGTGTCGCGGGCAGCCTACTTGTCCTGGCCCGCCGGTTTCGCCAATGCCTCTGCTTCCAAGAGGCGCGCACCCCGCAGGATGTTCGCGAACGAGTAGTTGCCTTCGTGGCAGGCGTATTCGTAGATGCGGCTTTCGGTTGCCGGCCAGACATACTCGCCGGTCCAGGGCTTGGTCCACACGGACGGGTCCTCGACCGTGAAGCGGTAGAGAAGCGTTTTGTCATCCAGGCGCTTGAACCGTTCGACGACATGCAGATCCCGGGTGGCGCTGAACAGCGCCGGGTGATCGTTGAAGTTGGTGGTGTCGACGACCAACGTGTCGCCTTCCCAGTGCCCGACGGAGTCACCCAGCCACTTTCGGATGTCGGGCGGATCGTGCTTCGCGTTCATGCGAACCGTGCGGACGTCATGCACCATTTCATTCAGGATTACGATCGTGTCCTTGGTCTGCACGATCTGCTTCACGTTGTTATAGAGCACCGGCAGCGCGGGCGGCCCGGCGCTCGATCCGAACCCAAGCAGGCACCGTTCCGCGAGACCGCGGATCTCGGGGTCGTCGAACGGCCCCGGCGTAATGCCTTCCTTGATCCACCAGGCATCGCCGCGATTCGGACGCTGGAGCCGACCTCGCTCCATAGCCCGCTTCCGGGCGTTGGAAGTCATCTCGGGAAAGCGGCCATCGGGCGGATCGATCAGGATTGACGTGCGCCATGTGCCATCGATCTTGAAAGCGCCGTTTCCGTTGTCCACCCAGAGCGTGTTGTAGCCGCCGACGTTACCGGCCGCGCCTTCCGATCCGTCGCCGCCGGCCGGAGGGGCTTTGCGGTTGGGATCGCTCGCGACGTTCAACTTCGCCTTGCGGTCCGCATCGGCTTTGGCGATTGCTTTCGCTTCCGCGTCCGTGAGGTTTAGCCGGCCACCGACGTTCGGCGGACGCACCAGCGGCGTCAGCGTGGCAATGTCATAAAGGCCTGACAAGTCGGGGTGTCCGTCCGGCGTGCGACGAGTGTCGGCGCCCGGTAAGGAGCCGGCGGCCAGCAGCAGAGCACAGGAAATGGTGGCGGAACTGCGCATAAGCGACCTCACTTTACGGCCTCGGTAGCGGTTTGCGGCGGTACTCGCCGAAGAGCAGTTCTTCGACGAACTCGACGCATTTGAAGTCCATCAGACGGGCGTCCGGTTCCATCCGGCGGTAGAGCGGAAGCGAAATCTTCCACGGCTTCGTGAAGACGTCCGGGTCTTCGATCGTCGCCTCGTAGCGGATGTGATTCGGAGTCATCAGCGTGTAGCGTTCGACGACATGCAACTGGCTGCTGTGAAACGTCCCGGACCGGTCGAACCAGGTCTGGTCGTTCTGGCCGGTGACGTCGACCACGAGGGTGTCGCCTTCCCACTTGCCGACTGACTGCCCCATCCACGAATCCGTCTCGGGCGGGCCGGGATCCTTGAAATAGATGTCCCGATGCGCACCCGCATATTCATACGAGATAAAGAACTGATTCTGATTCTGAATGATCTGGAACGGGAACGGCATGTAGGTCGCGCGCGGAACTCCGGGCAGATAGCACTTGATCTCCGGATCGCGTTCCAGCCAGTGTTCCCGATTCTCCTGGCGCTTTTTTTGCGCCTCGGGTTTGTAGGGAATCTTTCCGCCTTCGACGACGCCCATGCTTCCAGGCACGGCGGCGACCGCGCCCAAGCGAAGCAGGGGAACTGCGGGCAGGGTGCCATGTGGCCCCTCGCGCAACATCATGGAGGGACGGGCGATGTGGCGCTCAATATCGTAATTTGCAGGGCCTAAGGCTTCCCAGATGCCGTTGAAATTCGGCTTTCCGTTCGCCAACCGCGACGGCGTGAAGCCTCGCGCTGCAGCCTGGCCCCAGGCGGGAACGGCAAAGGCCGCGAGCATCGACATCGAGAGGGCGACCGCGATCGACGGAATCACGGCAGGATCATAGCATACGCCGCCGCCGGGAACGCCACGCGTACGGTGCGTGCACTCGCTAGTAGAAGGCGATCCAGCGCCCGGAGAATCCCACGCCGAACCACATCGCGAGTGACGCGAGCGCGGTCGCCTTGATGAGCAAAGGAGAGATCCGCCCCGGATCCGCACGAGCGACCCGATTCCGCACGGTAAACGCAAACACGGTGGCGGCGACCAGCAGCGTCATTTTGTACCAGAAGGGCGGGCTGTAATAGCACTTGATTGCTTCGGACAGGAACATGAGAACTCCGGTGACGATGCTGGTGACGAGCGCCCCAATCATCCATGGGCGGAGCTTGGCGGCAAGGTCCGCGCTCGCCTGGTCCCGCAATCCGAACCCCAGCAGCCGCATGTCT
>JBDTTK010000334.1:0-5437 GCA_039930685.1 Bryobacteraceae bacterium
CAGGAGCAGGTTGGCGATACGGCCGGGGGATCCGCCCAGGTGGTCGTCGAGAAACTGTTGCCGCTCAAAG
Organism: Bryobacteraceae bacterium; assembly: GCA_039930685.1. Taxonomy (GTDB): domain Bacteria; phylum Acidobacteriota; class Terriglobia; order Bryobacterales; family Bryobacteraceae; genus JBBQWZ01. Next base: position 71 of record JBDTTK010000334.1, read on the forward strand.
ATATGGCCCTGGGCGCGTATACGCTCAACATGAAAGTCGTGGACAAGATCAAGAATCAGACCTTGAACGAGACCGCGAACTTCCAGATCATCGAATCCACGAAGAACGTTGCCGACGCTTCGGTGAAGACCGGCCCGGCAAACAAGCAGGAGTAGGGTTCCCCGGAGAGTGTCATACTAGGGGACGGAAAGCCGGTGTCGATCCGGCTGGGACTGGGTGCCGCTTGACGGCGCAACCGTAACGGATGGAGAGACGAACGAACTTTCGGGTGCGGCGTCTCAGCGGACTTTCCAGTCCGCTTCAAGGAAGACGAATGCGTACTGCCTTGCTATTGGCCACAAGCGCGGTGCTCGCAATGCCGTTTTACGTGCAATGCGCGCCGCTTCCGCTAGTTCCCGGTGGCGCAATCGCAGGCAACGTCAAGAACTCACTTGGCGTATCCCAAATGGGCGCGACCGTCGTGCTCTATAACCGCGCCGATTCCATCGTCCGGCAGGCGATGACGAATGAGAAGGGTGCGTTCGTGTTCGAGGGCCTCCTTCCGGATTTCTACTCGGTCCGCGTATCGCTTTCCTCTTTCGTCCCGGCGTTGCGCCGGAACATCGCGGTGCAGCCAGGGATGGAGTCCATCCTCACCATAAATCTGGCCACGGTCTTTAGCTCGGTCGAACTGATCTATACCGGTCCGCCACGCGGCGGGCTGATGAGCGACGAGTGGAAGTGGGTGCTGCGCGGCTCTGCCTCTTCGCGCCCAGTGCTTCGCTACCGTGTCCCCGGTTCGACGTCGGCGTCCAAATCCGGCATGTTCTCCGAGACCCGCGGCTTGGTTGCCGTCTCGGCGGGTGACTCCGCCGCGTATGGCACGTCGGGCAGCCAAACGGATCTCGGAACGGCTTTCTCGGTAGCGACCTCGATCAACGGTTCCAGCCATCTGCAGTTCTCAGGCAACGTCGGATATTCCACGAACTCCGCGACGCCGGCGACTTCGTTCCGCACGACATACAGTCGCGACGACGCCAGCGCCTTGGCGCCTGCCGTTACGCTGACCATGCGGCAGTTGTATCTCCCGAACCGCGCGGGCGTCGGGCTGGTAGCCGGCTCCGGCAACGGGGCGCCGGCCTACCGCAGCATGGCGCTTAGCGTGATCGACCGTTTGCAGATCAGCGACGGGGTGAAGCTTGAATACGGCATGTCGGCGGAAACGGTCTCGTTTGTCGACCACGTGAATTTCATCAGCCCGTTCGCGCGCGCGACCTTCGATCTCAACGGTGCGGGCGCAGTGCAGGTTGCGTTCAGTTCCGGGGCCACACCGGCTGAACTTGCGGTTCGCTCTCCGCAATCGCTCGAAGGCGACGCGCTTCAGAACGACGCGCTTAAGCAGGATCTTGTGGCGCTAGGAATGCTGCCGCGCGTATCGCTTCGCGATGGCCGGGCACGCATCCAACGGGACGAGAACGTCGAACTCGGCTACAAAAAGGTTTTCGGGCATACCAAGGTCCGGGCCAGCGTCTATCACGAAACGATCGGCAATACGGCGTTAGCGGTTGCCTCACCGGAAGGCTTCCTTCCGGAAACGGATCTACTGGCGGATCCGGGTTCGCGAACGAATTTGTTCAACGCCGGGCGCTTCCACAGCCTCGGATACACGGCGTCGGTGGAGCGGCGCCTTGGCGAGCACGTCGATCTGCTGATTGCCGCGGGCCGTGCCGGAGCCTTCAGCGCCAAGCAAGTTATTCTTCAGCAGGGCGATGCCGACGGCCTTCGAGAAGCTCTCGAGCACGTGCAACGTACCTGGATCACGGCCCGCTTGTCGGCGCGGCTTCCCAAGGCGGGAACTCGTATTATTTCGAGCTACGGCTGGACTGATTTCCGTTCGCTGATGCCGGCGCATGCGTATCTCACGGATAGCCCGTCGCGCGATACAGGTTGGAATCTGAGCTTCCGTCAGCCTCTTCCGGGCATCTTCGGAATGGGCGGCCGGATCGAGGCATCGGCTGAGATGCGGAACATGCTCGCTCAGGGCTACCTCTCGCTGAATACGTCCGATGGACGCCGGGTCGTCCTCATCCAGTCGCCGCGTGCGGTCCGCGGCGGGCTCGCCTTCATCTTCTAGCCAGGCTTAGCTCTTGCGAAACTCCGCGATCTCCTGCTGCATCCGCTGCCGCTCGCTGACAAACGCCGGATTCCCGACCTGGTTGATCTTTTCGCCCGGATCCATCTTGAGGTCGTAGAACTCGGCCGGGCGCGCGCCGCGGACGACGAGCTTGAAGCGGGCGTCACGGGCCATCACGGAATCCTGCCATTCGGCGAAGACCGTCGAGGCCTTCGGCGCCTTTGATCCGCCGATGTTTTTCGCCTGGTACCGCGCGTTCAGCCAGGGCCAATAATTCTGTCCTACGAGCCCGGCGGGAGGCGTCGCGCCCACTGCGTCGCAGAGGCTCGGCACGAAGTCGAGCGCGCTGACCGTCTCCGGCCGCGTCCCCTGCACGGGCACGACACCGGGCCAGTTCCAGATCATGGGTACGCCGGTCACTTCGTCGTACATGTTGTCCGGCTCGGAGGCGAGTCCATTGGACCAGAGCCCGTGACGCCCCAGCAGAAATCCCGCATCGGCGGTGACGATGACCAGAGTGTTCTCGCGTAGGCCCTTCTGATCGATCTTTGCCATCAGAGCGCCCACCTCGGCGTCGGTCGCCGATACGATCGCGCCGAACTTAGCGAGGTTGCCGCGAATATCGTCGAACATCAGGCGTCCGAACTTCGCGCGTTTGGACACGGGCTCCCAGCCCAGCTTGTCGAAAGTCGCGCCCGCATAGAGGTCCGCGAATTTCGGGTCGTACCCGGCGTAGGGGATGCGGGTTCGAGGGTAGGAAACCTGCAGGAAGAAGGGCGCGGGTCCGCCACCCGATCCGGGGGCCGGCGATTGTTGATCGAGAAACGCGGACGCCCGCGCGGTGACCCATTTCGGGCCGAATGTGGATTCAGTCGGCTCCAGCGGATCGAACGTACTGAACCCGTGTTTGCTTCCTGTGCTGCCCGGGCCACCGGAGAAATTCCATTCGCCCGCGAAAGCGGCGCGATAGCCCGCCGCGGCGAGCAAGTCGGACAGCAGCGAGCCGGTAAGCGGCGCGGGGACGTCCTCGGTGATGCCGAGCTTGCCCGGCCGGACGCCGCTGAGCAGCGCGCCACGAGCGGCGGAAGCCACGGTTGAGCCGGCGAAGTGGAATGTAAAGCGCGAGCCGCCTCTTGCGATCTGGTCGATTTGGGGCGTCTTTAGTTCCTGATTGCCGTAGCAGCCCAGCATCCAGGAGCCTACGTCGCCGAGAACCACCAGCATGACGTTCGGCCGGGGCGGCGGTGGAATGTTGATCTCCGGCTTTTTCTTCTTCTTGCCGAAGATTTGGGCGGCGCCCTCACGGGCAGCAAGCGTACCTGCGGCTGCGCCCCTCAATAGATCGCGTCTTGAAATCATGGCGAACTTCTATTGTAGCGGTCGGCGTGTGTAAAACGCCTTCGGAAATTGGGGTTTGCGCGGCTGCTCGATGCGGCGCGCGTCAGCTTGCGCGACGGAGGCGCTTTGCTCCGCCACCGAACGACTGAAAGGCTTCAGCAAACTCAAGAGTCTCGGTGAGCTGCTTCGCGCAAAGCGCGCATTCTCCGACATGGCGGTCGAAGGCGGAAGTCATGGCTGGTGTCAGCCGTCCAAATACGAAATCCTCGGCGGTCCGCTCGCGGTCTTGCGGACAAGCCTGGGTACTTGCGAGTTTCCAGGAAGTCATCGAGCCTACACTTTACCCGTTTGACGGACTGGGGGAAACTGCGGCGGCCACGGAGTTCACAGATTTAACTAGTTTATAATCAATTGCTTAGGAGCGTGACTTGTGGATATTCAGTGGAAAAAACATTTCGGCACAATCCTGATTCACACGGGCAAAACGACCCGAATGCGCAGCCTACTGGGCCGCGGGCGGACGGATGAAGAGTTCGGCCGGAACCGGCACGTCAATCTCGACTGTGGCACCTGCAACCGGGAACGTGTCGGTAACGACTGCGACCTCGAAGTTCTTATTTCGCCCTTGACGCGAAATGCTGCGGAGCTCGCCGGTGGCGGCGTCGAATCCGAGGGAGAGGCGGGCGCCCATAAACACGACATCGGCTCGATCCCCGTCTGGCCCGTGACTCGTTCCGAGAATCTGGAATTCTCCGCGATGCCGCAATAGCAGCAGGGGCTGGATAAACAAATCCCTCTTGGTCAATTCGACGGCGGACGGGGGGAAGGGATAGAGCCGAGGTTGGCCTGGCGTGTAGCGGAACGCGTCCGATGCCGTCATGACCTGGCGCGAGCGAAATCGCGGGTTGGAATCGTCGAGGACGATGTCTTCGGGGAAGCGGAAGTAGGCGATGCGATCGGTCCTGCCGTCGTTGAGCTTTGCCGTGATCTTGAGCGATTTCATGCCGTCGATCTTGGCTGCTCCACCGGCTGCCTCGAGCGCCTTGGCGATCATGGCGGACGCGCGTTTCTGGTCCGCTGCCGGACCCGGCGTCAGGTCCACTGGCTTTTCGATGAACTTCTCGGGCGCCTCTTCGAATGCCTCGCGGCAATCGCCGGAACCGAACAAGTAGATGAGCCCTTTGTAGACCATGTAGTTGCCCGGTCCGCCGCCGGTCGGCGGCCCCATGCGCGCGCACATGCCATTCATCTGGACTTCGTAACGCTGCGGGTCCTTCTCGAAGATTGCTTTATTCTCGGCAGTCGCGAACTGATAGAGAAATCGTCCGCGCGTCGCCGTGAGCGAGGGCAAGCCATCTTTCTCCTTGGATGTGGTCGCGAGGATCACGGGATCGAATCCGTTGAGGACCTTGACCGGCGCGGATTGCGCAGCGAGATGCGCGGCGGCATAGGCAGACAGCAAGACGGTGGAGACGAGTTTCATGGCGTAAGTACCCCTTGGTTCAGACGGGACCTCGTTGATCCCGTCTGCGATCCGCAATTCTTATTTCTTGTCGATGAAGGACTTCGGATCCTTCATGAAGATTTCCTGGCAGTCGTCGCTGCCGAAGATGTAGATCTTCTTGCCGTAAACGGAATACCGGCTCGGGTTGCCCATAGAGCCGCTGTTGGCGCCCATGCGCGCGCAGGCTCCGCCCATCTGGATTTCGTACTTGGCGGGATTCTTCGCGAACTCGGCCTTGATCTTTGCGTCGACGAACTGGTAGGTGAAGTTGCCGCGCTTCACGGCGAATTTCGGCGAGCCGATCTTCTCCTGGTTTTGAGTCGCGAGCAACACGGGATCGTTGCCATTCAACACAGCGGAGTCCTGCGCCAGAATGGGCATCAGAAGGGCAATCGCGAGCAGGAAGAGTTTC
>JBDTTK010000335.1:0-5433 GCA_039930685.1 Bryobacteraceae bacterium
CGGCGCGAGTTCAGCCGTACGGCTACCTATAAGTTCGACCTGAAAGAGAAGCTCGATCCGAAGTTTTATCGGGAACTGAAGCTCAAGCTCTATGGTCTGGAGGCGAACCAGGAAGTGATCCGCTAAACCGGATGGCGCCAATAGTCTCTGATCAGGCTTGTCATACGCTTATCGATCATATCCAAGCCCTGCAGGGCGAAATGCTGCGGCCGAAGCCAGCAAGTGCCCATCAGCGCCGCGACCCCACCGCGGGTTTGGCCACGATCCGCAGAAACTCGTCAACCCTGCCTCCATGTTCGGACGCGAACCTCTCAGCAGAAGTCCGATTAGCAAAGGCGATGATGCTTGGCGAGCAGCGGTCAAAGTCCATCGGGACCGGCTGTCCGTCCCGGTTGAGCATTTCGTGAGGTCGAAAACAAGGGATCACGCCGCTGCCTTCCACAGCGAATGCATCGGCCGGACGCAGCGAACGACTCGTTTCGTAGTCGGTCAACTGCTCGAATCGGACCGCTTTAGAAGCCTGAGTGCCCGCACTCAGCGCGCACGTCGGACAGCAGAAAACGCCGCGCTGATCACCGATCTGCGCGACGGTGCGCATGTTGGCATGAATTGGGCGTCCACTGGCTTGACACACTTCCCCGGGCGCTGTCCCTCTTAGCATCCGCCAGCCTAGGTATCCGAGGCTCGTGGCGAACGCGAACACGATCGCTAGCCCGACAGTCTGCTGGGTGCGGGTCATTGCTCTCCGTCCCTGCATTCATGGTAACGCCGATTCCCCGTGCTTGAAGTCCCGCACCGAAGTTGTTGGTGCTCGAAAACGCGATGTGAAGAATCCTCTCTGATCCAAGCTCATTTCGCGGGTGTGATGGATTCGACGCGAATGGTATTCGTCTTCGGATCGAGAACTCCCTTGACAGTCACTTTCTGGCCCGCGAAGCGCTCCGAGGTTTGCTGATCGCTGAGCACGAAGACGCTCTTGCCGTCGTAAACAGAGTACTTGAAGCGGCTTGGATCAGCCTTCACGCAGTCCCGTACACACTTGGCCTCGGGCGTTACACCCATCGCCTTGTGGCTCTTTCCGCACATCGAGTCTGTGATCACACCGGTGAACGTCGTCGGTCCAGCGGCGGTGGCTGCCACCGCGGCAAACAATAACGACAGCATTCCTACTTTCATACCAATGCTTCTCCTGGTTATTAGCTATTCCGCGAGCCCAGTCCGCCTCGCGGCCACATCCCTTTGATCTTATGACGTAAACATAGGACCTTGAATGGCCGTGAGCCGACGCGGTCCGGCAGGCCGCGACTGTCTGCGGTTTCTTGGATGAACGACGCAACGAACATTGCCAACAGGGCTTTCGGTGGCAAGCCACGTGCTATAGCGTTATAGGAGGGTGAAGGTTCGGAAATGTCAGATACTCACACAATCGGCTCGGCAGCCAGGCATTCCTCACGAATCGACGAAGAGCCCGGACAATATACCTGTCCGATGCACCCTGAGATTCGCCAGGCCGGACCCGGAAGCTGCCCGAAGTGCGGAATGGCGCTCGAGCCGGTGAGCAGTGCTCCCGAGCCGGCACGGACCGAATACGTGTGCCCCATGCACCCTCAAATCGTCCGCTCTGAACCGGGGAGCTGTCCGATCTGCGGTATGGCGCTCGAACCGCGCACGGCTTCCGCCGGCGACGAAGAGAATCCCGAACTCGTCGACATGCGGCGGAGATTCTGGGTGTGCGTGGTCTTAACGACCCCCGTCCTGCTCTCCGCAATGGGGATGCACATTCCAGGACATCCGCTGGAGCGGATCGCTTCGCCGCGAACATGGACCTGGTTCGAAATGGTTCTAGCGACTCCGGTGGTCCTGTGGGGTGCCTGGCCATTCTTCGTCCGGGGCTGGCAGTCCGTCGTGAACCACAGTCTGAACATGTTCACACTGATTGGCCTCGGCGTCGGCGCGTCGTATGTGTTCAGTCTTTTCGCGGCCCTGCTTCCGGACATATTTCCAGAGTCTTTCCGCGATCACTCCGGGGGGGTCGCGGTGTACTTCGAACCGGCGGCCGTCATCGTGACTCTGGTGCTGCTGGGCCAGGTCCTTGAACTCAAGGCCCGCAGCCAGACCGGAGCCGCGATCAAAGCTCTCCTCGGGCTCGCTCCGAAGACGGCCCGCCTGCTGCGCGACGACGGCTCGGAAGTGGATGTTCCACTGGATCAGGTGAAAGCCGGAGACCGGCTTCGTGTACGGCCGGGCGAAAAGGTGCCTGCCGACGGCGTGGTGCTGGAGGGCGCAAGCAGCATCGACGAGTCGATGATCTCGGGCGAGTCGATTCCCGTCGAGAAGCAGGCCGGTGACCGCGTCACCGGCGCCACCGTGAACGGAACAGGCTCCCTCGTGATGAAGGCGGACCGCGTCGGCGCCGACACACTTCTTTCACAGATCGTGCGCATGGTTTCGGAATCGCAGCGCAGCCGCGCGCCGATTCAGAAGCTCGCGGACGTGGTGGCCGGTTACTTCGTGCCGGCCGTGGTTGCTTCCGCCGTGCTGACGTTCGTCGTATGGGCGGTCTTTGGTCCGTCGCCGCGGATGGCGCACGCGCTTGTCAATGCAGTGGCCGTAGTGATCGTTGCGTGCCCCTGCGCACTCGGCCTCGCGACACCGATGTCAATCATGGTGGCCATGGGCAAGGGCGCGCGAATGGGAGTCCTGTTCAAGAACGCTGAGGCCATCGAGTTCCTGCGGAAGGTGGACACCCTGGTCGTCGACAAAACGGGAACGCTGACCGAGGGCAAGCCGAAGCTCGTGACGGTGAAGACCGCCTCCGGATTCGACGAAGACCGGCTCCTGCGCTTGGCAGCCAGCCTGGAACGGGCGAGCGAGCATCCGTTAGCGGCGGCGATCGTAGCAGGCGCGGAGGAGCGGAAGATTCAGCTCTTCGCGGTGGAAGCCTTCGAATCGGTAACCGGTAAGGGCGTCCAGGCGCGCGTCGACGGCGCGGTTGTGGCTTTGGGAAATCAGACGTTGATGGACGACGTCGGCGTCGCCATAGAGCCGCTATCCGCGGCGGCCGAAGCCTTGCGCGCTGACGGCCAAACCGTAATGTTCGTCGCCGTCGATGGCAAGGCGGCGGGTATCCTCGGCGTCGCCGATCCGATCAAGACCACAACGGCGGAGGCAATTCAGAACCTGCACGCGGAAGGCATTCGCGTTGTGATGATGACCGGCGACAGCAAGACGACCGCCAAGGCGGTGGCCCGCGCATTGAGCATCGACGACGTGATCGCCGGAGTTCTACCGGAAGACAAAAGCAAACACGTCCAGCAACTGCAAAAGCAAGGCCGCTTCGTAGCGATGGCCGGCGACGGAATCAACGACGCTCCCGCGCTCGCGCAAGCTCAGGTCGGCATCGCTATGGGAACCGGAACCGATGTAGCCATGCAGAGCGCGGGCGTAACGCTTGTCAAAGGCGACCTTCGAGGCATCATTCGGGCGCGGCGTTTGAGCCAGGCGACCATGAAGAACATTCAGCAGAATCTGTTCTTCGCATTCGTCTATAACGCGCTAGGAATTCCGATTGCGGCAGGCGCGCTCTACCCGGTCTTCGGGCTGCTCATGAGCCCCATCCTAGCAGCGGCCGCAATGAGTTTCAGTTCGGTTTCCGTGATCCTCAACGCCTTGCGTCTGCGAAGCGCCGATTCGAGATAAACGACGGCCTGGTGAGATGTCACAAGGAATAACGTTATGAGTTCTGATCGGTCAGATAATTATGAGACTGAATCAGAGTGTGCTAGCGATGACCGTCGAACAGCATTTCACCACGGACGCCAATTTGGGCAACTCCGCTGGACCTGCACCGATCTCTCACGCAGAATCCGCCCTGACAAAATCGCCGCGACGCCTTACTGGTCCCCTTAGAACGGGACGGTGTCCGCTCTGCTGCTGTCGCCGTATTGCTGGCGACGCAAGGCCCAAATCTCCCGCGCGAAATAACTGCGCCTCGAGTGTGGCGTCGTGCGAATCAACTCCACAGCCTCGGCGACCGGCATGTCTCCGCCTGGGTTCACCCTTGACGCTCATGACGGCGTTCATCCATGCGCCGAGAGTCGTGGCACCTTCGTTCGTGGGGTTGCGGGAAGGGGCCGCATGGCTCCGGCCTGGGTTGTACTGCCGAGTAAGCTTTCCGATTCCAGCTCGCCGGAGCACATTGCCGATTCGAACGTTGCACGACCGGCACGACCATGCGAGGTTGCTCAAGCGAGTGTCCGATTCATCTCCATTCAGGTGGTGAACATCGGTCGCAGGCTGGCTGCAGGCGAAACATCGTTTCGGACCCGGCGGCGCACAAGCATTCGCACGGTAGCGCTTGGCGCGGTCTGTAATGAGATCCGCTTCCTTGCGCCACCGTGCGCGTGCCTGGCAGCCGGTCGCTGCCGGGTCGGTCAGTCCAGGTCGTCTTCGTCGTCCTCCTCATCCTCCTCGTCGGCTTCATCATCGTCATCGGCGACGATTCCAACGATGTCGTCGAGTTTCCCTTGCAGTTCGTCGATTTGGTCGTTGGCTTCGTCCAACTCAGCCGTAAGCTGAGCGACCGTTTTTCCTCGTGCCATTCTTTGGCTCCTTTGCGGATTTGCGACGATCTCCACGCCCTTGTGCTCGGCGTACTCTTCCGGTGACATCGCCTCGAACTCCTCGGCCCGGTCGTCGTCACCGATCCGGTGGAGGAATTCAACCGCTTTGCGCCGTTTGGATTCGGCTTCACTCAGGGTTAGGAGTTTCATCGGACCCTCAGTCTGCCTCATCGCCATTCGAACAAACAATCCCTTCAGATTTGTCGCAGTGACGCAACGCGTTTGCGTTTGTCGCGTCGTTGGCGTTTGAGGCGAGCGTAGACCGCGCCTCGAAGCCGGGTCAACGCAAATCGTCGATAGTGTGAACTGCGCAAAGTCTCCCAGTCTGGGATGCATTCTTTCGCTATTGGCAGCCAGTTGATTCCGTTTCCGACTCGACGCTGGTTGAGAAGCATTTCTACAGCGCGCGTGATGAATCGGTTTCGATGTCGGCCGCCGCGGCTACGCTTCGGCGACAACCGTCGCTTCAGCTTGGCAAGGAGTCGGCGAATGAATCTCGATTGACCGGTTTCCGGTCCGTTCGAGATTAGGAGCTGAAATCTCTCGGCGAACTCCTCCACGAGGTCGTCAACCGGCTTGCCAAAAGCAGGTGGTTCTGGCACATCGTCGCGGACCTCTTCCAGTCGTTTGTTTCCCTCGTCCTTCATGCATCCTCCTCAATAGGGTTTTGGCACGCGTTGACGAAGTCCTGATGAGCCCGCCGCGCGCTACCAATGCTCACGCCGACCTGCCGTGCGATCTGACTCCACGAATGCCCCTGGCGGCGAAGGCCGACGATGAGGTCCCTCCTCATCACCGCACGAGGACGGCC
>JBDTTK010000336.1:0-5431 GCA_039930685.1 Bryobacteraceae bacterium
ATCGTGTTCCTGCTCGCTACCGTTACGCTGCTGCCTTTCTCGATCTTCGCGGTGAACGAAGCGGGCAAAGGCTCGCCCGTCACCGTGACGGTGCTGGTCGCACTGCTCGTCTGCCTGATTCCGACGACCATCGGCGCACTCCTGTCGGCCATCGGCATAGCCGGAATGGACCGCATGCTGCAGGCCAACGTTCTCGCCATGTCGGGCCGCGCAGTCGAAGCTGCCGGCGATGTCGACATACTCTTGCTCGACAAAACGGGCACTATCACGCTCGGCAACCGGCAGGCGACTGCGTTCGTTCCCGCCGAGGGCGTCCCCGAGATGGAACTCGCCGACGCCGCGCAGATTGCGTCGCTCGCCGACGAAACGCCGGAGGGCCGCAGCGTCGTCGTTCTCGCGAAAGAGCAGTTCCACATCCGCGAACGGGACCTGCATTCGTTGGGCGCGCACTTCATCGCGTTCTCCGCGCGGACCCGCATGAGCGGCGTTGACCTCGACGGCCGCCAGATCCGCAAGGGCGCGGCGGACGCCATCGAAGCCCACGTCACCGCCCAGGGCGGACGCTTCCTCGCGAGCGTCCGCCAGTCCGTCGAATCGATCGCCCGCCAAGGCGGAACGCCGCTCGTTGTTTCCGAGGGCGCGCGCGTCCTCGGCGTCATTCATCTGAAGGACATCGTGAAAGGCGGCATCAAGGAGCGCTTCGCGGAATTGCGCCTGATGGGTATCCGCACCATCATGATCACCGGCGACAACCCGTTGACCGCCGCGGCCATCGCCGCCGAAGCCGGTGTCGACGACTATCTGGCGGAAGCGACTCCCGAACGCAAGCTGGAGCTCATCCGCGAGCATCAGGCTCAGGGCCGCCTCGTCGCAATGACCGGCGATGGAACCAACGACGCGCCCGCGCTGGCGCAAGCCGACGTCGCGGTCGCGATGAACACCGGCACGCAAGCCGCCAAGGAAGCGGGCAACATGGTGGATCTCGATTCGAATCCCACCAAGCTCATTGAAATCGTGCAGATCGGTAAGCAAATGCTCATGACGCGCGGCGCACTGACCACGTTCTCCACGGCCAACGACGTCGCCAAGTATTTCGCCATTATTCCGGCGGCTTTCGCGGCAACCTATCCCGAACTCGCCGCCCTCAACATCATGCACCTCGCCACGCCTAACAGCGCAATCCTGTCGGCCGTCATCTTCAACGCTCTAATCATAGTTGCGCTGATCCCGCTCGCCCTCCGCGGCATCCGGTATCGACCGGTCGGCGCGGCGGCGCTTTTGAAACGGCACCTATTGATTTATGGACTGGGAGGCGTGCTGCTGCCGTTCGTAGGAATCAAGGCGATTGACATGATCCTCGCCGGATTGGGGTGGGCATAATGATCGCCCTTCGCATGCTGCTGGTCATGACGCTGCTTACGGGCGTCCTATACCCCCTGGCAATGACAGGGATCGCCCAGTTGCTCTTTCCCCGCCAGGCGAACGGCAGCCGCATCCTGCGCGACGGTCGCGTCGAGGGCTCCGAGCTGATCGGCGCGCAATTCGACGATCCAAAGTATTTCTGGTCGCGTCCATCGGCGACGTCGCCTTTTCCTTACAATGCGGCGTCCTCGAGTGGATCCAACTTCGGACCGCTGAATCCGGACCTTAAGAAGGCGATGGAGGCTCGACGCGCGGCCCTACTCGCCGCCGACCGGGCCAATCCGCTTCCGATCCCCATCGATCTCCTGACTTCTTCGGCAAGCGGGCTCGATCCCGACATCAGCCCCGAGGCCGCTCACTATCAGACAGCCCGCGTCGCCCGCCTCCGGGGCCGCACGCCCGCCGAGGTAGACGCGTTAGTGAGACGATTTACCGAGCAACGCCAGCTTGGCTTCCTCGGAGAACCGCGGGTCAACGTTGTGCGGCTGAACCGCGCACTGGATCGTCCATGATCATCCTGCTACTCCTTGCCGCCGCCGGCGCGGCGGCGCAAACCACGCCCGCCGACCGCGAACAGATGCTCCTCGGTCGCATCGAGAAACTCGAACAACGCCTCGCGGCGCTGGAAGCAAAAGCAACCGAAAATCCAACCGGAACCGCCGAGGCGGCGAAACCTAACGCGTCTCAATTCGCGCCGAATGTAGCGGACACGCGGCCCGAGATTCTACCGGCGGGTACGACCATCAACGTGAACCTGGACGGCTACTATGCCTACAACTTCAATCGCCCTTTCCCCGCCATGAATTCACTTCGCGCCTACGACGTCTCGAGCAACAGCTTCGCGCTGAACCAGGCGGGGATTATCCTCGAGCGTGCGCCCGATCTCGCCTCCGGTCGGAGGATCGGCGGCCGCCTCGACCTCATGTTCGGCCAAGCGACTGAAACGCTGCAAGCCTCGCCCGCGAATGAGCGTCGGCCCGAAGTGTTCCGCCACATCTTTCAGGCTTACGGCACCTATGTCGCGCCGCTGGGCAAGGGGCTCACGGTTGACTTCGGCAAGTGGGCCAGTTCGTTTGGTATCGAGAACAACTACACGAAAGATCAGTGGAACTATTCGCGCTCCTTCTGGTTCGGGTTTCTGCCGTACTATCACATGGGCATCCGTGCTACATATCCAGTGACCGGCAAATGGAATGCGAGCTACTGGGTGACCAACGGCCTGAATCAGACGGAGGACTTCAACGCGTTCAAGAGCCAGGCGGTCCTTCTCAATTTCAATCCGTCCGCAAAGCTATCCGCCAATCTCAACTATTTCGCCGGGCAGGAGGAACGCACCGTCAACGGCCAAACGCCAAACGGCCGGTCCCATATTCTCGACAGCTACATTACTTGGCACCCCGGCGATCGGTGGACCTTGGCTCTCGAAGGCGACTACTTCATCTCGCGCGCCACCGGTTCATCCGCGCCGCGGCGGGTCGCCGGCGGCGCAGCCTATGCCGGATATCAGTTTCATCCCCGACTTCATCTGAACGGGCGTTTCGAATTTCTCGACGATTCTGGTGGCCTGTTCAGTGGCACGGCGCAATCCTTGAAAGAAGCTACGGCGACCGCCACCTTCGACGTGGCCGCCGGATTCCAGATGCGCTGGGAAGTCCGGCGGGACTGGTCGAACATCGCCTTTTTCCCGGTTCGGAACGACGCCGGACGCGCTCGTGATCAAACCACCGCGCTGCTCGGTCTAATCTGGTGGTTCGGAGGGAAGCCGGGAGCTTGGTAGCCTCAGACCGTCCTAATCCGGATGAACTGCTTGCCCGTGTCTCCGAGGAGACGCGCAAGGAGGCACGCGGGCGGCTGAAGATCTTCTTCGGCTCTGCCCCCGGCGTGGGAAAGACGTACGCCATGCTTCAGGCCGCGCGCCTCCGCCGGCGGGACGCGGTGGATGTGGTGGTGGGGTTTGTTGAGGCGCACAAACGGCCCGAAACCGAAGCGCTCGCCGAAGGATTCGAGATCCTCCCGCTACGGAAGATTCCCCATCGCCTCCTGGCGCTCAAGGAATTCGACCTTGACGCCGCACTTGCAAGACGCCCTGAATTGATTTTGGTCGATGAACTCGCGCACACGAACGCCCCCGGCTCGCGTCACGTCAAACGGTGGCAGGATGTCATTGAGTTGATCGACGCAGGCATCGACGTTTATACGACACTCAATGTCCAGCATCTGGACAGCTTGAACGACGTCGTTGCCCAGGTCACAGGCGTAGTAGTCAGCGAGACGATTCCAGATTCGATTCTGGATCAAGCCGACGAGATCGAGCTCATCGACCTTCCGGTCAACGAATTGCATCGCCGGATGGAAGAGGGCAAAGTCTACGTCCCCGCGCAAGCCGAGCGCGCGATGGAGAACTTCTTCCGCCCCGGGAACCTCATCGCGCTCCGCGAGATGGCGCTGCGCCGCACGGCGGACCGCGTTGACGCGCAAATGCGCTCCTACCGGCGCGACCATTCGATCCAGTCAACTTGGCCGGTCGCCGAGCGAATGATCGTCTCGATCGGCCCAAGTCCGTTCTCCGCCAAACTGATCCGCGTGGCGAAACGAATGGCCGACCGGCTGCAAGCCGAGTGGATCGTCGCCTTTGTCGAGACTCCTCAGTACGCACGCGCGCCGGCGGAGGTGCGGGAGCGCGTGTTGTCGTCCTTGCGCTTGGCCGAGCAGCTTGGCGCCGAGACCGTGACTCTGACGGGACGCAACATCGGCGAGAGCCTGTTTCAATATGCGCGCTCGCGGAACGTCTCGCGAATCGTCATCGGCAAGCAGACACTTCCGATCTGGCGCCGGGTGTGGCGAGGCTCCGTGCTCGATGACCTGATGGCGCTAGGCGGAGACATCGACATCATCGCTGTCGCGGGCGAACCCACGACCCTGACGCCGCCTACTTCGGTATCCAATGCCGTAACGCCACAGAATTGGCGCGACTACGCTCTGGCGGCCGGCGCGGTCGCCGCCGCGACACTGGTCGCGGTTCTTCTTCGGCCGGCGTTGAATCCAGTCAATCTGGTCATGGTCTACCTGCTCGCGCTCGTGCTGGTCGCGATGCGTTCCAGCCGCCGGGTCGCGTTGTTCACATCCGTCCTGAGCGTCGCCACCTTCGACTTCTTCTGCGTGCCGCCCTACGGAACTTTCGCGGTCGCGGACACCGAATACCTGTTGACGTTCGCCGTTATGCTGACCGTCGGAATCATCATCAGCACGCTGACGGTGCGCATCCGGCAGCAGGTCACCCATGCGGTGGAACGCGGCGCGCGCACGCAGGCGCTCTATCGCCTTACGCGCGAGCTCACCGCCGAAACACGGGCCTTCGAGGCAGCGCGCAAAGCCACCACAATCACGCAAGAGGTGTTCGGGTCCCGCGTGATCCTGTTTCTCGTCGATGAGCCCGGGAAAATCTCGTTCCGCCGCCGTACTACTGACGACCTCCCGATTCCGGCGAGCGAAGAGGCCATTGCACAATGGGTGTTTGACCACGCCAAGAAAGCCGGCAAAGGTATGGACACCCTTCCTGGAGCAAGCGCGCTGTACCTTCCGCTCAAGGGGTCGAAGGGTGTGGTTGGCGTGATGGCAGTGCTCCCGGATGCCAAGAGCGATCTCGTGACTTCCCCGGAACAACAGCATCTGCTTGAAATCTTCGCGAACCAAACCGCGCTCGCCATTGAACGCGCGCAATCGGCCGCCGCGGCCCGCGACGCCCAGCTTCGTATCGAAACCGAACAAATGCGCAACGGATTGCTGAGCTCCGTGTCCCACGATCTGCGGACTCCACTCGCGACCATCACCGGCGCAGCCAGCAGTCTGCTCTCGCAATCAAATCACCTGAGCCTTGAAACACAGCACGACCTCCTTGAAAGCATCGCGCAGGAGGCCGACCGGTTGAGCCGTCTCGTCAACAATCTGCTGGAGATGACGCGCCTCGAATCGGGCGCCGTCGAAGTGAAGCGCGAGTGGCACCCCCTCG
>JBDTTK010000337.1:0-5428 GCA_039930685.1 Bryobacteraceae bacterium
GATACGCCTTCTTGCCCTCGACGTTTTCATACGGCGAGTAGGTCTTCATATAGTCGAAGGCCTTCTTGTCGGCTTCCGGATTGCCCCATTCCTCGTACTCGGAAACAGTGAGGGGCAGCGTCGCGTCCGACATCGTGTTCATCACGTCGACGAATGGGACCTTCGCCACGACGGCACGGAACAGATCGGGCCGCATATTGGTAACCGCGCCCATCAGCAATCCACCGGCGCTGCCGCCCATGATCGCCATGCGGTCCGCCGATGTGTACTTCTGCTTCTCCAGATACTCGGCGGCCGTAGTGAAGTCGATGAAGGTGTTCTTCTTGTTCTGGAGTTTGCCGGCATCGTGCCAGCTCTTGCCGAGGTCGCCGCCACCTCGAATGTGCGCGATCGCGCAGACAAATCCGCGATCGAGCAGAGCCAGGCGGCTAACCGAGAAACTCGGATCGCTCGGAATTCCGTAGGACCCATATCCGTACAAATATCCCGGCGCTTTGCCGTTCTTGACGAAGCCCTTCTTGTAAACGACCGAGATTGGCACCTTAACGCCGTCCGGCGCGGTCGCGTAAATGCGTTCCTCCTGATACTGGGACGCGTCGTACCCCGGAACCTCGGTCTGCTTCTTGAGCACGCGCTTGCGCGTCGCCATGTTGTAGTCGTACACCGACGACGGAGTCACCATCGACGCGTAGCTGAAGCGCAAAAGCGTCGTGTCGTACTCCGCGTTTCCGGAAGGATTGGCCGTGTACGTCGGCTCTTTGAAATCGATGTAATGGAACGCGTTTGTCTTGAGATCCATCACCCGCAGCGTGTGCAATCCCTGATGCCGCTCGAGCACCACCAGGTAGTTCTTAAAGGCATCGACATTGTCGACCGCGATCCCGGGGCGTGACGGCAGCACCTCTTGCCACTTAGCCTTGGACCGGTCGCCGACCGGAGCCCGAACGACCCGGAAATCCGGCGCGCCGTCGCGCGTGCGGATGTAGAAGTAGTCGCCGTGATGCTCCACGTCGTATTCGATTCCCTGTTGCCGCGGCAGCACCGGTTCGAAGTCTCCGTTGGGATTGTCGGCGTCCAGGAATCGAACCTCCGACGTCAGCGCGCTGCCCAACTGAACGAAGAGATACTTCTTACTCCTCGACTTGCCAAGCTGCAGCGAATAGCGCTGATCGGTTTCGTGATAGATCAGCGCGTCTTCCTTCACTCCCAGCGTGTGGCGGAAGACCTTGTAGGGCCGCTTCGCCTCATCGAGAATTGTGTAGAAGAACGTCTTGTTGTCGTTCGCCCATTCAAGCGTGTAATAGCTGTTCGTGATCCGGTCGTCGAGCAATTTTCCGGTCGTCAGGTTCTTGACGTACGTGGTCATCACCTCATCGCCGCTTGTATCGGTCGAATACGCCACCATCTTCTGATTCGGGCTCACACTAAAATTGCCGACCAGGAAATATTTGTGCCCCTCGGCGAGTTGATTCACATCGAGTAGGACTTCTTCCTTTGCGCCATCGCTCCATTCCGGACCGTCGGCGCCCTTGACCGCGGGCTTCCGGCAATAGATCGGATACTGCTTGCCTTTTTCGGTCCGCGAGTAATAGAAGAAGTCGCCTCGCCGCACCGGCACGCTGAGATCGGTCTCTTTGATGTGGCTCAGGATCTCCGCGTACAGCTTGGACTGGAGCTGGTCCGTGCCTTTCATCACCGCCTCGGTGTAGCGGTTCTCGGATTCCAGGTACGGAATCGTATCTGGATCGGTCCTGTCGCGGAGCCAGAAATAATTGTCCGTTCGCGTCTCACCGTGTTGGGTGATTTGCTTCGGCACTTTTTTTGCGACCGGAGGCTTCACGGTCTGATCGTCGGCGGAAAGAGGCAAGCTCATGAGAAGAAAAACGCCTGCGGCGTAAGCACAGAGGAAGGGTTTCATACGGCCTATCTCTAGCGTACCCTTTACATGCCTGTTTCTACGATACCGTTCGCCCCAGGAATCTGCTCAAGAATGCGTTTGCCGCGCCAGAATTGCTTCGTACACTTCGTGGTCCCTGATGCTGAAGCAGCAAAACGTAACCTCGCGCAACATGCTCTGCGCTCCGGTCTCTTTCCTTACCGTCGCCACGGCAACTTCCGCGGCCGCGCCGATCGGATAGCCATAAATTCCAGTGCTGATACTCGGAAAGGCAATCGAGCGCAATTCTTCCTGGACTGCGATCGCGATGCTCTTGTGGTAACACGATGCCAACAGTTCCGCTTCGCTGTGGACCCCGCCGTGCCACACGGGTCCCACCGCGTGGATCACGAACTTCGCGGGCAGCGCGTATCCCTTAGTGAGTTTTGCTTCGCCCGTCTTGCAGCCGCCGAGCAACCGGCATTCCGCAACCAGCTCCGGACCCGCAGCCCGATGGATCGCGCCATCGACTCCGCCGCCTCCAAGCAAACTGGAATTGGCAGCATTCACGATGGCGTCCACCGCGAGCGTCGTGATATCGGCTTTGATGGCTCGTAAGCGAATGTCCGGCAACTCTGTGGCTCCTACCGGCGCTCTGCAAATGCGGCAAGGATCGGAAAGGCGGGCCTTTCCGCCATGTCTGGCCGCCGGCAGATCCCAAACCTTATCACAACGCGCAAAAGCGAGCGTGTCTCGGTACACTAGGTTTCCAGCACGACGTCCAGTCGTCTAACCTGCAGGAGGCTGAACAGCAATGAGTCCCACCGGCCAGTGGTATTACCTCTTCGGATCCGAGACCCGCGGACCGATTGAAGCCGACCAGCTCGTGCAGATGATTCTGTCGAATCAGCTGAGCCCCGCCGTGCAAGTCTCGCAGGCCGGATGGCAATCGTGGAGCCCCGCGTCTTCCGTCTTCGCCGCGCAGCTCTCGCCCCAACAGGTGTATCCGCAGCAGGGTGGATATCAGCAGGCGCCGCAATACCAGCAGCCGTATCAGCAGCAGGCCCCTCAGCATCAGCAGGGACAGTATTACCAGCAGACGCCCCAATATCAGCAGCCGCAGCAGATGGCCTTGCAGGCCGTTCAACTCAAGTGCGTCATGGGCCCCGACACCGGCAAGGCGTTCATGATCAGCGCCGGCGAAGTGGCCCTTGGACGCGTTGCCGGCATCGGCCAAATGGACCCTCAGGTCGCCGAGCAACACGTGGCACTCTCGTGGCGCGACAATATCCTCTACTTTCAGGCGTTCCCCGGCTGCACCGTGATGGCCGGCGGCGCGCCGCTCTCCACCGGCGGGCTTACTCTCGGCCAGCAGTTCCGGATCGGCGCTTCCACCTGGCAGGTCGGCAGCCAGCCGGTCAGCGTCGGCGGTTTACTCGATTCTCTCGGCGCGCGCCTCAACTCGCTAGCCAGCACGGAGAAGCTCGAGGGCTTCAGCCTCAAGGACATGTTCTCGGACGTGTTCAAGAAGCGCACCCAGGACGAGCTCGACGATTACTTCATCGCCGGAACCGCCAAGACCACGCCGTCGATCGAAGAGGTCCCCACCGGGTGGCCGCGTCCATGGTTCTTCCTGCGCGTGCTGATCTTCATCGGTGTCGTGTATCTCGGCTTCACGGTAATGCTCAGCTACTTCCCCGGCAACCTCAACATTGTTCCCGGCCTGATCATGATGGGCTCCCTCGCGATGCCCCTCGCAACCACGATTCTGCTCTTTGAGCTGAACGCGCCCCGCAACGTATCGTTCGTCTATGTCCTCTCGCTGCTTTGCGTAGGCGGAGTGGTTTCGCTATTCATCGCGCTGATCGGCTTCAAGCTGTCCGGCCTCTCGGCGTGGCTGGGCGCGTCCTCCGCGGGCCTCATCGAGGAAACCGGAAAGGTGCTCGCCGTCGCGCTGATTGTCCGCAACACGAAATACAAATACATCCTCAACGGACTCCTGTTCGGAGCCGCCGTTGGTGCGGGATTCGCGGCCTTCGAAAGCGCCGGCTACGCCTTCCGCCTGTTGCTTCAATCGGGCAAGTTTGAAGTGATGAGCTACGTGATCCAGCTCCGGGCGTTCTACACGCCCTTCTGTCACGTGGCCTGGACGTCGATCGCCGCTGGCGCCCTTTGGCGGGTCAAAGGCTCGAATCCGTTCAGCATTAATATGTTCTTCAACCCGCTCTTCTGGCGCGCCTTTATCATCCCGGTCGTGCTGCACATGCTCTGGAACGCGCCCTTCGACTTGCCTTTCCAGATCAAGCAGCTCACGATCGGATTCCTCGGCTGGTTCGTATTGTTCGGCTTGGTGCAGCAGGGACTACGCCAGGTGCGCGACGTGCAGATCGATCTGGCTAAAGAAGAGCTCGGTCGCACGCACTCGCTCATCAGCGCCAGCGGACACCACCCAATCCTCACGGCGCACCGTGGCTAGAAATAGAAAAAGGACCGGGACGTCGCCCGGTCCTTCTCTTACATCAAGACGAATCGGCTAGTTCCCTTTCGCGATTGCGTCCAGGATTGACTTGGTCCACTTCGCCACGAAATCCTCGCCGCCCGTATCCAGGTTGTCCGCCGTCATGAAATCGAGCAGGGTATCCGGATAGACGCCGGCGTTTTCGATGAGGTTGGTCGACGGGAATCCTGGTGACGGCGATGCTTTCGAGCGCACCACGTAGGTTCGCGTCACGCGCGTGCTGCCCTCGGAATATACGCCCGCGGAATACGATCCCGGATTTCCGCCGCCGCCGTCGGTCCGCTGACCCACGATCGTCGCTCGTCCCGTATCCTGCAGCGACGCGGAGAAGAACTCCGCCGCCGACAGCGTGAATTCGTCCGTCAGCACGACGATCGGCTTCTTGAATGCGAGCGTCGCGGAAGGCGTGACGTACGCGGAATAACTGCAGATCGGCAATGCGCCAGTCAACGCACGATTGCCTTTCAGCGAATTCTGCAAGTCGTTCACATAGGCTCCGTACAACGCGATCAACCAACCCGGTGCCGCCTGGTCTTTTGCGGATTGGAGCGAACTGGCAAACACACTCAGCCAGAAGTCCGTGGCTCGAATGTAGTAGTTCGCCGCGTAGAACTGCCCCGTCTGAAGGTATTGCAGGAGCGCCTCTGTGTAGCAAAGCGATCCCCCTCCGTTCCGCATCACGTCGATCACGAGGCCGTCCGTATTCTGCTGGAAGAACAGCATCTCAGTGACGAACTGCGTCAAGGCGGTATTCGTATTCGACGGCGACATGGTTGGCACGCGAATGAACCCGATGGTTTTCGTGCCTGATTTGAAGGTCCCCGAGAGGAAGAAGTCCGTCGATCTCAACCCGAGGCGAAATTGAAAATTCAGCGGAGGATCGAAAACCGGGAAGATGCTGCCGAAGCCGCCAAAATCGTCGCTCGGCCCCGTCAGCGCCGCGGATTGCGAAAGATCGTGGAGCACCTTCATGTAACTCGGAACTGCTTCCGCGGCCGCCGCCGGAGCGTCCCCTTCCACCGTCTGTACGCCCC
>JBDTTK010000338.1:0-5423 GCA_039930685.1 Bryobacteraceae bacterium
AAGCGACGGCGCGTGCCAGAGCGCGAAGCTGTCGTCGCTGATCCATTGCAGGGCCTTCAGCGAATACTGCCCCACGACGAGGCCCAGCGCTCCGCCGGTGAGCGCAAGCAGTAAGCCTTCGGCCATCAACTGCCGGACGATGACTCCGCGTCCCGCGCCGAGCGCCATGCGCGTGGCGATTTCGCGCCGCCGCGAGGCGGACCTGGCGAGAAGGATTCCGGCAATGTTGACGCATCCGATCAGGAGAACGAGTCCGACCGCGCCCCACATCAAGGAGAATTCCTGGCGCATCGCTTCAGTCCGCGCGCGCTGCATCGGAACCGCGCGCTGTTCGAGGGCGGCCCCCGGTGGCAGCTTCTGCTTCGCGAAGTAGGGCGCGAACACGGTGTTGAGTTGGCCGTTCGCCTGGGCCCAACTGGCGCCGTCCCGGACGCGGGCGATGATTCCGTAATTCGAGCCGCCGCCTTCGCCGCGGGTCGAGGCCCGCAGGGGCGTCCAGAGGTCGGTTTCAGGAGCGTCGGTGCGGAAGTCTTTCGGCATGACGCCGACGATGGTGTACGGCTCGCCCCGGAGTTGCAGAGCGCGTCCGATCGCGGCGGGATCGCCTTGGAACAGGCGCTGCCAAAGTCCATGGCTGAGGACCACGACCGGCGCGCCGTTGGGCACATCTTCCTCGCGCGTGAATTCGCGTCCGATTGCCGGGGGGACGCCGAGGATCCGGAAGAAGCCGGCACCGACGCGCTGCTGCTGGACGTATTGCGCGGAGTTGCCGACGGCGAGGTTTACACCGCCCGAGCCCTCTGAGTACGGCGCGGCATCGAGCAGCGGCACGTGATCGCGGACCATCTCCCACTGGGTGCCGTCCTGCGAGGACTGCGTTTCTTCGAGCGTGCCTTTGCTGAAGACCGAGCAAACCATCGCCAGGCGATCCGCGGCGGGGTAGGGAAGCGGGCGCAGGAAGACAGCGTCGATGATGCTGAAAATGGCGGTATTCGCGCCGATGCAAAAGGCCAATGTCAGGACGACAGTAAGGGCAAAGCCGGGGGATTTTCGTAGCTGACGGGTGGCGTAGCGAAGATCTTTCCAGAGAGGCATGGGTTTTGGACTCCCGGGAACTTACGTGGTTGGCTCCGCGAAAGTTCCCAAGAGGCGTTACCGGCTGAGCGCCATCTGGTTACGACTGTCAGGCTTTCATGTTCGCCTCGCCTGAACCGTCGATATAGATCGGTGAGGCGGGTGGCTTTCCGTCGCACCAATAGTGGTCGAAATTCGTGATCCCCGCGAGTTCGCGCAGGACCTCTTCGTCGAGCACCTGTCGCGAGGAATAGCTGGGCGGTTCTTGCGACAGAATCGCGCAAGTGGCATCGCAGAGGATTTCCGGAGTCCGCCATTGGCTGCGATCCGCGAGGCCCCAGTTGATCGACGCCTGGCTTTCGATGATGGTGCGAGGCCACAGGGCGTTGCCCGCAATGCCGTCGGCGGCGTATTCGGCCCCGATGCCGATCGCGAGGCGCGCCATGCCCATCTTGGTGGCCATGTAAGCCACTCGGCCCGGATTGGGCGTAGTCGAAATGGCGGGACACATATTGATGACGTGACCCCACTTGTTCCGGATCATGTGCGGCAGCGCGTAGTAGGCCGTGATGAAGGACGCGCGCACGTTGATTTGCATCATCAGATCGAAGCGCTTCACCGGCGTGTCCGTGACCTTCTGCCACCAGAGGGCTCCGGCGTTGTTGATGAGGATGTCGAGCCGCCCGAATTCGGCGATGGTCTTCTCAACGGCCTCGCGGATCGCGTCCTCGCTGCGAACGTCGCACCGCACCGGCAGCGCGCGGACTCCAAGCTTCCGAACCTCTTCCGCCGTGTCGTGAATGCTGCCGGGAAGCTTTTCGGACGACTGCTCGCTCTTTGCGGCGATTACGACGTCGGCGCCTTCGCTCGCAAGGCGCAGCGCGAGCGCCTTGCCGATTCCGCGGCTCGCGCCAGTAATGAACGCCACGCGGCCCTTCAGGTTGGGATGCAGAACGTGGGGATGCATGCTTCGCCGATGATATCAGCACTTCGCGCAATCCAAACGTCGTATGACCCGCACATGAGCGCGTCGCTCGGCGCAAGTTCTACGAGGGTTCTGCAATAGCTGCACCTGTCATCTGCGCGCCCGCCAATCCGATCAAGTGCCCATTCTGCCTTTATGCTCAGCGACATAGCTCACGATTCGCATCAGGTTGCAGCATGGCCAGACAATTGCTTTTAATTCCGCAGCGGCTGAAAGCGCGCCGCGGAAAGAGAGGAAACGAAATGCTCGAAACCATTTTTGTCATCCTGCTGGTCGCTTGGCTGCTCGGCTTGGTCACCTCGTATACGCTCGGCGGATTTATTCACATCTTGCTGGTGTTGGCCATCGCGGTGATTCTCATCCGCGTGATTCAGGGCAGACGCCCGGTCTAGCGGAAGCCAGTACAGAACGCGGTCGACGTCCGGTCGCAGATTGGAGAAACAAGACATGAAAATCCTAGGCGCAGTATTGATAGTGCTCGGCTTGGTCGGTTTGGCGTGGGGAGGATTCACGTATACAACGCAAGAAAAGGTGTTGGATGTGGGGCCAATTCACGCCACGCGAGAGAAGTCCCATTCCGTACCCCTACCGCCGCTCGCCGGCGCTCTGGCACTCGTGGGCGGAATCGTCGTTCTCGCCACACAGAAGCGCTAACAAGCGCGAACTTTGATTGCAACCTTAAGGGAGGGACGAATTATGAACTCCGGAGAGTTAAACGCCTTGTTGTTCGGAGCCGCGGTCGGCGTCGTGGTATCCACACTGCTGACTCCACGGCCAGGGCGCGAATATCGCGGCCGGATTCACGGCAAAGTGAAGGACGCGGAGCGCGCGGTCCGCGAGAAGGCCAGCGAAGCCAAGCAGCAAATCGAGCGAAAGCACTGTCAGATCAGTGATGCGCTGGAAGCAGGTCGGCAAGCCTACCAGCGTGCCCAGCAGACAGGTACGGTCGCTCCAACCACGTAGCAAACATCGTGCCGGAAGCTCGGCGGATCCGTAGGGATCAAGCGGCCCCATCTCGGAGGTGGATCCGTATCGAGCCCAAAAACTGAAGCCGCGTCATCGACGCGGCTTTTTTCTCGTTCCAACGAGCAAATTCGTTGATAGATTCGACTTGAGTTAAACCAACCTGCCTACAATCACTACCGAGGCATTCCTCATGTGGATTAGGCTCGGCGTTTTGGCTGTCGTCGCCGCCTGCGACGCATTGCCACAGTCGCGTGGTAAATCAGAACCTCAGTTTGCTACCTACTCGGTGACGGAACCCTTCGAGGGTCGCAGGTCAGGCGCATTTGCAAAGAGAGTGCTTCTGCTTCCTCAACCTCGAACCATGGGCAGCCACAATTGCACAGCTTGAAGCTCGCCGCTGGAATCGTCCATTTTCGGCACGCAGTCTGCGTTAGTTGGTCCCTCTAGTGGGAGCTGTAGTATTATCGCGGGATGGCCATTCAAGGAGGTCATGACAGTGGCTAAAGCACTAATGACAATCGGCCTTCTTGAACAGCTGGACTTTTTCCGTGGTCTGAATCCCGACATTCTCCGCGATGTCGCCAGCAAGTGTACGGAGTCCCTCGTCGCTGCCGGCGAAGTCCTTTTCCGGCAGGGCGCACCTTCGGACTGCGTCTACATCGTTTCGAACGGCCGCCTGGACGTTTCCTTCCAACCTGAGGGCCACGCGAGCACAAGTCTGTACGAAGCGGGTCGAGGTCAGATCGTCGGAGAGATGGGGCTCCTCACCGGCGCACCTCGCTCCGCCACCGTTACCGTTCTTCGCGACTCCGTCTTGTTCCAGCTCCGCAAAGAAGACTTCGACGAATTACTGGAGGCCCACCCGGCCCTGACTCGCCGTATCGCTTGCAGTCTGTCCGAGCGGGTCCGCCGAGCCAACGTTCATGTTCGTGCCGATCGGCGCAACTACGTTGGGAAAACGTTCGCTGTATTCCCGGCGGGCGAAGTCGCGCCGACGGCCGAATTCGCCAAGAAACTGGCCGAAGCTTTGAATGAGATCGGCCCCACGCGCCTCATCACAAAGGCCGTTGTCGAGCAGGCAGTCGGCACCGGCGACATGAACTCCCATGCCGCGGTTCAGTGGCTGAACGATCAGGAAGCAGAGTTCGATTTTCTGGTCTACGAGTCCGATCTCCACCCCTCAGGCTGGACTTCCCGCTGTATGTGCCAAGCCGACCGCCTTCTCTCGGTCGCGCGCTCCGAAGCGCGCAAGGAGCGCAACGAGATTGAGCAAATCGCCACCTACCCGCGCGTCGACCTCGTTTTGCTCCACCGGGAACCTTCCTTCAGGCCGTCCGGGACCCCTCAATGGCTGGAGGGCCGTAAGATCGACCGGCATCACCATATCTGCAGCGATTCTCCCAAGGATTTTATTCGTCTGGCCCGTATCCTGGCCGGCAAAGCTGTCGGCCTCGTGCTCGGAGGCGGGGGCGCTCGGGGCTTCGCTCACATCGGCGCCATCAAGGCCATCGAGGAAGCCGGTATCACCATCGAGACCATTGGCGGCACCAGCCAAGGCGCGATGATTGCCGCTCAGTATGCCATGGGGTGGACTCCCGCTCAGATTATGGAAGCCAATCGAAAGGTCTTCCGCGACTTTCGCCCGTTGACAGGCGACCGGACCCTTCCTTTCTTTTCCTTCGTGACCGGAGTCACCAGCAACCGCGGCCTAAAGTCCTTATTCGCAGAAACTCACATTTCGGATCTCAAGGTTTCCTTCTTTTGCGTTTCCACGAATTTGTCTCTCGCCAAACTCGTGGTGAATCCCGACACGCTCGTCTGGAAGTCCGTGCGCTGTAGTATGGCGCTGCCAGGCCTCATGCCTCCGGTAATCCTAAATAAGAGTCTCCTTATCGACGGGGGCGTTCTGAACAATCTCCCGGTCGACATCATGCGGCAGAAATGTAATGGCGAAATCATTGCCGTGGATGTCAGTCCACCCAACGATTTGTTGGTGACCTGTGAGGATCGGGTCAGCCTTGGTTTCCTCGAGTTCATCGCCCGCCGGAAAAAGCACTCGCTCCCCAACCTGTTTGAAATCCTGATGCGCACCGGATTCCTTTCGAGCATCCATCACCGCGAAGTGATGGCGGCCGACGCCGATCTGCTCATTCACCCCCCTATGAATAGTTTTGGCCTTCTCGAATGGGATAAGCTCGACACGCTGGTCGAAATCGGCTACCGGGTGACTCGTGAAAAACTGCGTAGCTGGACCGGCAGCACGACCATCCGCGACACGAGCGGCCAGTCCGCCGGCCCAAAGGGCGAGAGCGATCCGGAGCAGCGCGCGGAGACCGCGTATGCGCTGGAGGAGGGGATGACTCCATGAGCGAAGCAACGAAACGCGTGGTGATTCTCG
>JBDTTK010000339.1:0-5404 GCA_039930685.1 Bryobacteraceae bacterium
TGTGATGCACGGTCTGGAAATGCCAGAGGCGCTTGCCGGTGGACGCGTCGAGCGCCACGAGCGAATCGCCGAAGAGGTTGGAGCCCTTGCGGTCGCCTCCGTACATGTCGGTGGCGGGCGACGTGAGGGGCAGAAAAACGATGCCGCGTTCGGTGTCGACTGTCAGCATCGACCAGGCATTGGCGGCGGCGCGGTCTTTCCAGGAGTCCGCCTCCCAGGTGTCGTGTCCGAGTTCGCCCGGCAGCGGAATGACGTGGAACCGCCAGACCAGCTTTCCGGTGCGCGCGTCGAAGGCGCGGACGTCGCCGCTGGGGCCTTGCGGCTCGCCGTCGGCGGTGAGCGCTCCGCAGATGATGAGGTTCTTGTAGACGGCAGGAGGTGACGTCATGCCGTAGCCCTTGTCCGGAAACTTGTCGGCGACGCCGTCGCGGAGGTCGATCCAGCCTGCTTTGCCGAACGCGTCGTCGGGCTTGCCGGTTTTGGCGTTCAGGGAAAAGAGGCGGCCATCCAGCGTGCCGACGAAAATGCGGCTTCCGTCTTTTCCCAGCCAAAACGCGGCCCCCCGATTGATAAACAGGTTGTAGGTGCGGTCGCGGTCGAGCTTAGGATCGAACTGCCAGAGTTCTTTCCCGGATTCCGCATCGAGGGCGATGACCCGCGAGAAGGGCGTCGTGAAGTACATGACACCGTCGATGACCAGCGGCGTGGTTTCGAAAGCGCTGCGGGCGGGCGTCGAGGCGCCGTCGCTGATGTCGCCGGTGTGGTAGGTCCAGGCGATTTTGAGCTTGGCCACGTTGGAGCGGTCGATTTGCTTGAGCGGCGAATAGCGGGTTTGGCCGGGGTCGCCGCCGTAGACGGGCCATTCCTGCGCGAAGGCAGGGATGGTGAAGGTCAGGACGGCGATCGCGCAGGCGAGGTTCATGAGAATCGGGAAGGAGACTCGCTTCGCTTCGGCCCCCCAGTTATCGTAACTCCTGCGCCGGTGAAGACTTGCTCCGGGCCGAAGCCGTGTTCAGCGGGCAGTGCCCGTTAGAACGCTGCGCGAATCGCCGGCGATCCGCGGTGAGTCGGATCGTGAGCAGCAGCGGACTGGCTTAGGCGAAGAGGTCCCGGACGACCTTGCCCTTCACCAGTTCGCGGGGCTGGTTCAGGTGGTTGCGGATCTCCATATCGGGATCGATGCCGAGGCCGTAGTAGATCGTGGCCAGTAGATCGTTCGGATGCACCGGCTTTTCCTTGGGGCTCGACGCGGTGGCGTCGGACTCGCCGTATTGCATTCCGCGGGCGATGCCGGCGCCGGCCACGATTCCGCTGTAGCAGTACGGCCAATGGTCGCGTCCGTCGGGGCTGTTGCTGTTGCCGCTGGTGGATACGCCCATGCGCGGGCTGCGGCCAAATTCGCCGATGGCGACGACCATGGTTTCCTTTAACAAGCCGCGCTGATCCATGTCGTCGAGCAGCGCGGACAAGGCGCGGTCGAGCTTCGGGCAATGCAGATTCTTGAGGGGCGCGAAGTTGGCGGCGTGCGTGTCCCACGCCGTCTTTTCGGGATCGCCGTTGGCGACCGACGGCCAGTTCACTTGCACGAACTTGGTGCCGGCTTCGATCAGGCGGCGAGCCATGAGAACGCTCTGGCCGAACGTGTGAAGGCCGTAGCGCTCGCGCATCTGCGGCGTTTCCTTGGTGAGGTCCATCGCGTCGCGCGCTTTGCCGCTCAGCACCAGGTCGTATGCTTTGCCGTAGTATTCATCGACCGCGGATGCGTTCAGCGCCTTCTGCAGGTCGGGCATTGAACCGTTGATGCCCTTCAATAATTCGAAGCGATCCTTCAGGCGCTCCGGCGGGATGTCCTTGCGCAGCGACAGATCTTCGAGCGTGACTTTACCGGCGGGGTCCTGATACATCCGGTATGGGTCATACGCTTTTCCGAGGAAGCCCGCGGCTCCACCCTTGCCAATGATTCCCGATTCTTGGAGGGGGCGCGGCAGTTCGACGAAGGGGAGCATAGCGTCCTTCATCGGTTTGAGCTTGCTGATGTGGCTGCCGGCGGTGGGGAAGTCGGCTGCGTTAGGTGGCTCTAACTGGCCGGAAGGCGACACTTTGTCCGGTGGATAGCCGGTGAGCATCTGGTAGATGGCCGCCGTGTGATTGAAGAGTCCGTTGGGCGTGTAGCTCATCGACCGGATCAGCGTGACCTTGTCCATGACCTGCGCCATCATCGGCATGTGCTCGCCGATGAACGTTCCCGGGATTTTCGTTTTGATCGGCTTGAACTCGCCGCGGACATTCGCGGGCGCGTCGGGCTTCGGATCCCAGATGTCGATGTGGCTGGGACCTCCCTGCAGGAAGATCATGATTACGTTCTTCGCGTTATTGAAGCCGCGCGCGCCTGCGTACTTCTGCGCCGTATCCGCCGCGAGGGCGGCCTTTTGCGAAAGGAAGAAGCCGGGCAGGTGGAGTCCGGCGAGGCCAAGCGAGCCGATCCGCAGTAGTTCGCGCCGCGTGGGTCCTTCGCAGGTTTGTCCAGCGATCCGTCCAGGAATATTCAGCATGTGGGCCTCATCTCGAGCGCGACCTTACGGTTGCGCCTCAGTTGTCGCGCGTCAATATACGTACAGAAAACCTTTGCTGTTGAGCAGTGCCCAGAGCAGATCCTGAGCCCGCAATGCTTTCGGACCGCCCGCGAGGTAATGCATCGCGTTAGCGGCTTCGGCTTTTGTCGGGAATCTTGTCAAGGTCGCGAGGTACAGGTCGTCGACCATGGCGGCGTCGGTCGCACCGGCCAATATGTTTTTCGCGATGCGGCCCTTCGGATCGGACACCGCGTCTGAAATGGTTGTGCCATTGATAAGGTTCAGTGCCTGCGGCAGACTGAGGTCGGCGCGGCGCTCACACTCGCAGGAGGACTCACGCGCGGGGCGTCCGAACAAGTCGAGGAAGCCGTCGGCGCCGACATGCGGATCCGGAAGCTGAGAGGCGAGGGTGTCTTCGGGAACCTCCGGGAAGTTCGGCCGAACGCCGGCGGCCTCCGCGACGGCGTCCATCAGGGATTCGGCGCTGAGGCGTCGCGGAATCGCGTGCGAGAAGTTGTCGCCGTCGAGCGCGTTCCAGTCGTTAGGGTGGAACGATGCCTGATACGTTCTGGATTTCACGATGACGCGCATCAGATGCTGCAAGTCGAACTGATGATCGGTCAGATCCTTGGTCAGAGCTTCGAGCAGGGCCGCGTTCACCGGAGGGTTTGAGGCGCGAATGTCGTCGACTGGATCGATGATCCCGCGTCCTAGGAAGTAGCTCCAGATGCGATTGGCCATCGCTTTCGCGAAAAACGGATTCTGCTTGGAAACGAGCCAGTCCGCGAAGGCGTCGCGGCGGCTTTGATCCGAAGGAATCTTGACGGCGCCGGCGGAGGCGATCAGGAACTGCGGCATCATCACCCGGTTGTCCTTCGGGTGATGCATCTCATAGTCGCTGCGCTGGTCGTAGACGATTTCCTCACCGACTTCGTAGCCCGGGCGCAAGCCGACCGCCGAGAAGAAGGCGGCCATCTGGTAATACTGATTCTGCGTCCAGCGTTCGAAGGGATGGTCGTGGCATTGGGCGCAGACCATGCGGACGCCGAGAAAGACCTGCGTGGTCTTTTCCATCGTCGGTTTCGGTTCGCGGGTGGTGCGGAAGTAATTCGCGGCCGGCACATCGTAGACGCTGCCGCGGCCCGTCAGGAGTTCGCGGACCATCTTGTCGTAGGGCTTGTTCGCTGCGACGCTGTCGTGGATCCAATCGCGGAATTCGTAGGTCGCTTTCTCGCCCAGAAACTTGCGCGTGGATTGGAGCAGATCGCCCCATTTGACGGTCCAGTGGTCGGCGTAGGCCGCGCTCCCGATGAGCTTGTCGATCCGCTTGTCGCGTTTCACCTTCGACGGAGTGGGATCGGCAAGGAATTCGCGGACTTCGGCCGGCGTCGGCAACTGGCCGACAAGGTCGAGGGTGACGCGGCGGAGGAACTCCGCATCGCTCGCCAGTCCGGAAGGCTGGATATGGAGTTTCTTCAGCTTCGCGTCAATGAACTGGTCGACGTAATTCTGCTGCGCCAGCGGCTTCCACACAAAGCCCGGCTTAGGGTTGAGCACCGTGACGGGAATGGTCGAATACTTGCCCTGGTAGCGGACAAGGAGTGTCGCTTCGCCGATTCGTTCTCCGGCTACAGCAGCTTCGTTCACCTTTGCGACGTCGGGGGTGTTCGACTCGATGGTGGCTTCCTTGGTGACGTCGCGCGTGAGCCCATCGAGGTAGCGGGCGATGACCTTCACGTTAGCGGTCTCGCCGGGTTTGGGCATGGAGACGTCAGCCGGCGTGACCTCTAGGGCGGCGACGTTGTCTTTCGCGGGATCGCCAAAGGGAACGCCTTGCGAGATCCAGCTGTAGATGGTCTTGTAATAGGCCGACTCGCGGTCGAACCGCAGGCCTCCGCCGTGGGGCACTTGCTGCGTCGGCTTGGCAAGCATCAGGCTCTTGCCTGGATCCGCACGGTTGAAACGCCGGCCGGACAAGTCGTATAAGAGGGCTTCGTAGTCGAACTGCGGATCGTATCCGCGAAGGGAGAGCTTGAATCCGTTCTTCCCCTTGGCGGCGCCGTGGCAAGTTCCGGAGGTGCAACTCGTCTTATTTAGAATCGGCGCTACGTCCCGCAGGAAGGTCACCGGCTCGGCGGCGCCGAGCCAGGCGGCGGCACTAACGAGCAACAGAACTACGCGCATTCGCATCTTTCTCCTCGGAATCCAAAGCAGGCAGTTGGAACGCAACCAACGGCGCGAAGATGTTTTGCCTCATCCCGTCGACCATCAGGCGTCCATTGATCACGACGTTGTACGTCGCTGGGACGGTGTTACGCGTCGCGCCAACCAGGAAGGTTCCGGTCTTCTTATCTTTCGGGTCGACCGCCATCTCGATCACGCGCAGGTCGGTAAAGTTCGGGACGTCGACGCCCACGGTGTCGGGCCAGTTTTGCATGGAGCCAGGGGCAGGCGTCCAGGTCCAGCGAAACAGGAACTGATATCCGGCTTCCTTCTTCAAAATCTTTTCGAGCTTCAGGCCGAGCGTGGCGGGAGTCGGATCGGTCAGCGCGGCCGGCAATTGATAACCCAGCCAGGTTCCGGTGAGAGAGCGCTGCCGGTCGACCGCGCCCTGGTCGTTGGCGCCCGCGACCGAGACGGAGTAGCCGAGGCCAGTGGCGGCCCGTTCGATCCGGCTGCCTTGCTCATCCCACCCAACCGCGCGAAAACCGATCTCCTTCTCGGTGAATTTCGCGTTGGCGGAAGCGGTCAGCGTGAGGATCGCGCTGCGGCTGGTCGCGCGGTTGTTCGGATCCGCAACCTCCTGGTGGATGTCACCACCCTCCGCCGTT
>JBDTTK010000340.1:0-5382 GCA_039930685.1 Bryobacteraceae bacterium
GTGGCGAATCCGACAATCGCGCCGACGATCGCGCCGGGGATCATCAGATTGACGTAGTAATTCTTCCCCTGCTGCGTCGCAATCATGTAGGCGGTCGCCCAGCTCAGAATCGCGCTGATGACGAGTCCGAAGAAGAGCCCCTTCATCTCGTTGTGCACCTTGCGCGCGAACAGTCCGGCGGCGAGTCCGGTGAGTACGCCTTTGAACATCGAGCCCATGATGATGCCCATCATGTTGCTGAACTCGCGCTCGGCGGGTTCGAACCAGGCAGTCGCGCCGTCAAGAATCCCGAGGATCGCGCCGAGCGCGAGACCGATCAATATTTTCTTCAATGGATGCCTCCCAAAGGTCTATTACGCCATGCCCAAGAATCCTGTAAACAATGGAACGCCAAATCTAAGCGAACAAGCCCACAACGGCTAGAGCGTTCAGCAGGATTGCAAGAAACCAGCGTCCAAGCAGGCAGGAGGCAGCCGCCAGCAGGGCGGCGGTCCTCGAGGCGCGCCTGTCCCGCCGACGCGCTTTTGCGTAGGCCAGGCTGACTAGCCCGGCGGAAATGGGCATGATCCACATCAACGTGAAGATCAGCCCGCCTCCCAGGTTCGAACTCACAGGAAGCGACCGCATGGCCTGCCAGGCGAAGCCGAACAGCAGTCCGATTCCGACGGCGACGGGTTCCTTCGAAACCAGCGGCGTCGCCTGCCGAACGATAGTCCTGAGTCCGCGCCGCGCGTTGCCTACCGATTCCACCAAAGCAGAAGTCCCCGCATGACCAGATAGGCTAGCACTAGTCCGATCAGCACGCGATAGTTCGAGGCGATACGGCCTGCTTTTTCGAGGATCGTCTCCGGATGCGCCAGCACGCGCTCGCGGTCCAGGAAGCGCGAGAGGTCTTCGCGTAATTCCGCCGCGCTTTGGTATCGCTGTTGCGGATCGGTTTGTATGGCTTTCGCCAAGATGCTGCGCAGAGGCGCCGGAGCTTGCTCAGGCAGAAGATCCTGCAGCATCGCGCCGAGAGAATAGACGTCCGACTGCGCATCGCCCTCGCCGCGCAACTGCTCGGGAGCCATATAGCGCGGCGTTCCGGCGACCTCGCCACGTCCGCTTCCGGCCAGGACGGCGACGCCCCAATCCAGCGTGAGGACTTCGCCGAATTCGCCGACCATGACGTTCGACGGCTTCAGGTCGCGATGGACGATGCCTTGCGCGTGCGCGAAGGCCACTGCCTCGCAGATCTTTTGGAACGCACGGAGCACTTCCGCCAGCGACGTGGTCCTTGCCCAAATGTCGATCCGCTCTCCGCGGACCAGCTTCATGACGAAGAAGGCGCGTCCGTCGGCGAGTATGCCCGCGTCGTGGACCGGCACGATTCCGGGATGCTCCAGGCGCGCGAGCATCTTGGCTTCGTCGAGCGCGGGAACGCTTCCCTCGACAAGCACCTTCAGCGCCACTTCCCGTTCCAGTTCGGTGTCCCGCACCCGGAAGACCGCGCCCATGCCACCGCGTCCCAGCTTGGCCAGCAGTTCATACCGCGTTCCGCCGAGGTCCGGTTCGTCGAGGACATCGCGCAGCCGTTCGATGGCTCGATCGTCTAGGAACGCCATGCCCTATTCCGCGGTGCGCTCGCGCACGATGCGCCGGAACTCGCGGCCCAGGCCAGATAATTCGTGACGGTCACAGCTGTCAATCCGAACTCGCGCGCAAGGCTCTCATAGCTGACGCCGTCATCGGGATCGAGATCATAGCGGGAGAACAGATCGAAATACGTTTGCTTGCCGCGCTGCTCGCAGAGCGCGCGCAACTCCTCGACCGATGCCGACATCACTGAGCGCCGCCATTCCTGGTGGAAGAATTCTTCCGGGTCGGCGTCCGGCGAAACCAGTTGCAGCCGCAGTTCCCCCTCGGCTCCTTCGAAGTCCAGCGCGACCGGGGCGACTCCTCCGCCACGCTTCAAGCGTGCGGCCGCTTTGCGTTCGTTCTGAACATAGCCGTCGAGGCAGGTGCGGAGAAATGTCCGGAAGGCTGCCTTCGATGGATCGAAGGATGCAAAGAAGCTCTTTTCCATCGCCCGCGCGAAGAAGCCCTGCGTGAGGTCTTGCGCTTCGTCTTCGTTGGCGCGCCACTTGATGCGGACGTATTTGTAGACGGGCTTCCAGTAGTCGCCGATGAGGCGTTCATAGCCGAATCGCCGCTCGTCGGAATCCGCACTGCGCGTTGCCAGCAGCACCGAGCGGCGGGTGGATGGGAATTCCGCCATTCGCTTATCCTGTCGCGGGCCGTGAAGCGGCGGTGCCGCCTCCGGACTGCATCAAGCTCTTCATGGCAGCGGACTTCGCTGCGAGATACGGCGTCGTTCCTTTGCTTCCGTTGGAGTGACGATTGGCGCCCCGGGAGAGGAGAAGTGTGGCCACCTCGACCTGTCCGCAATTGACCGCGCGGCGCAGCGGCGTGTCGCCGAGGCTGTCACGCCCCTCGATGTCCGCGCCGGCATCGAGCAGCGCGGCGGCGGCTTCCGAGTTCCCGCGGCGGGCCGCCATGTGGAGCGCGGTGCAGCGCTTTACGCCGTCGCAGGCATCGACGCGGGCTCCAGCCTGAATCAGAACGCGGATGGCGTCTGCCACGCTTGGAGCTGTACACTCGTTTCCCACGGAATAGAGCGGCGTGTGCTGACCGCCATCCGGCGCGTGGGGGTCCGCGCCAAGACGCAAGAGGAGCGCTATCGTAGGCAGGCTGCCGGCCGCTGCCGCTTCATGGAGCAACGTTCTGCCGGCGTACCGTTCCCGCACGAGTTCCGGACGGCGCGCGATCTGCTCGTGCGCGTAGGCGACGAGGGCTTCGTGTCCGCTACGAACCATCTGCGCCAGAAATCCACAAATGACCGTCGGACTGCAGTCCTGCAAAGTGGGACTGCCAGCCAGATGGATCGCGAGATCCGCATCGCCCTTCCGCAACGCGGCGACGGCTTCATCCAGGGTTCGCTGCCGGTCCCAGCGGCGGCACACGTCCGCTTCCTCGGCCACCTTTGCTTTCGCTGCTTGGTCCGCCTCGACCGCGGTCGCGGGTCCCTGGTTGACGACATAGGTGGATGAGCGCTCGAAGAAGCGAAGCAACGTGCTCCGCATCGGTTCGTCAAGCTGCACGTCGTCGAATGCGAGCCGCATGTTTGCCATCCATGCATCCCGCTCCGCCTGGCCGATCTTGAAGCGCAAATGCGATTCGTGGAGACTTAGCCACCAGCGTTTTTGCGAGTCCGCGCTTGGGCCTCCAAGGAATTGCGCGAGAAACGCCGCGAGCTCCTCAATGGCGCATTTGAAGGTGGTTCCAGGAAACAGAGGACGCAGCACCGGATCGCTCGCGACGCGGGCGTAGAAAGCCTTGACGAGTCGGATGCAGCCTTGACGGCCGCCAAGAGACTGGTAAAGGGGCGCTGGCTCCGGATCCATTCAGAATCATCCTCGCACAGGAGAGTCCGAATGCCACGTCGTATTGCGGATAATGGCGAAAGGATGCTTCGCTGGCCCGGTCTTCTCGCGTGTGGTCTTGTGTGCCTCGCCGTTGGGGCACTCGAGGTGCGCCCGGGTCTCTGGGGCGCCATCAACGCAGCCGACCTGCCGCTACCAACGTCGGGCTACCAGGTGTACATGGTCGGCGAACTGCACGGTATCGCCGAGAACGAGACGTTCGCGATGCAGTATCTAAAGCGCCTCCATGCCGCATCCGGGCTACGAGACGTCGCGATCGAAGAGGATGCGGCGTACGAGCACGAAGCGCAAGCGTTTGTTGACGGACGGCTGGAGCAACTGCCGTCCGAGCTTTGCCTGCGGGCTGGCGTCCTCGACGCCATACGTCGCCTCAACGCCACTGCGAGGGCGGGCATTCGCGTCCACCTGACGGACATCGACTCGCCGGCCGAGGCGATCCGTAGCCATCTGCAGGTTCTGGCCGGGCGGGTTCCAGGGATGCCTTCCTCGGCGATTCCCGCAGCGTCCGACATCCGCGGACACGGTCTGGAAGCGGCTCAAAAGCTCAAAGCGCTTGTCCGTGAGTCGCGCGATGTAGCGGCGATCCGCACGATTGAGCATTCCATTCGCGCGTTGCAGGAAGGGTTCGAAGCCGGCACGGGGGCCGGAAAGGGCAGCCCCTATCTCGATGATCGGGAGCAGGCTGTTGCGGAGAATATCATCGAGCTGATTCGCATTGATAAGGTTCCGGGTCTACTCGTCCTCTACGGCGACGATCACGTTTCGCGGTCGCTGCGGAGAGACGGCGGTCCGGGCCGGAATCAGTCATTCGCGCCGGTAGCGCTGCGTCTCGAACAGGCGGGAATCAAGGCGTATTTACTAGTCACCTTTCCTCTCGGAGGCAGCAGCCGTTGGCGAGGGCAGCAGGGCGCGCTTCCTTGGACCGCGGCCGAGGGCCACCTCGATTCGGGAGAGTCTTTGGACAAGGTTCTGGATTCGGCTCCCGACGTGAAGTACCTGTACTTCGGACCGGGCCAACATCGCGCAGCGGTTCCGTCGCAGGATGTCGCGCGCTACCTTGCTGACGGATTTTTGCTATTCCGATCGGCGTCGCCGATCAAGGACTACTGCGCGGTCCCGTGAGGGCGAAACGGCGCTGCTTGGCTCGCCGAGATCGTGGCCGCGGCAGGAAGAATACTCATCAATCTCCAGCCCTACGCGGCTCGCGGAATCCATTCGTTATCGCGCTGCCAACTGCCGTAGCACGTAGGGCAGAATCCCGCCGTTGCGGTAGTACTCAGCTTCCTGCGGAGTGTCCACCCGAACCTTCACATCGAACGCCTTCGTCGATCCGTCCGCCGCTTTCGCCGTCACGCGCGCTCGGCCCGACGAAATCACCGCCGCTGGAACACCCACGAACGAGTACTCCTCGAAACCCGTCAACCCCAACGACTGGCGCGATTCGCCCGGCAGGAACTCGCACGGCAGAACGCCCATGCCGACCAGGTTCGAGCGATGGATGCGCTCGAAGCTTTCGGCGATCACGGCCTTGACGCCGAGCAGGAGAACGCCTTTGGCCGCCCAATCGCGCGACGACCCGGAGCCGTACTCCTTCCCGGCAATAATGACGAGGCCCGTACCCGCGGCCTGGTATTTCACCGAGGCATCGTAGATGAACATCTGCTCGCCGGTCGGCACGAACTTGGTCACGCCGCCTTCAACACCGGGAACCATTTCGTTTTTCAGGCGGATGTTGGCGAACGTCCCGCGCATCATGACTTCGTGGTTGCCGCGACGCGCACCGTAGCTGTTAAAGTCCACCGGCTTGACGCCGAGCGACTGCAGATAGTGCCCCGCCGGACTGTCTTTCGCGATGTTGCCGGCCGGCGAAATGTGATCCGTCGTGACCGAGTCGCCCAGC
>JBDTTK010000341.1:0-5373 GCA_039930685.1 Bryobacteraceae bacterium
CTCCTAGGATTTTTCCTAGGTTGACGACTAGGGTCTTTTACTGACTATGTTTTGCGGAAGGGGTTTTCGCCGGTGAGTGGCGAAGGTTTGGAAGTTCTAGTACCGAAAGAGATTACGGATCTGAAGCAGTGCGACGTAGACATTCAGCAGACCGATTCCGCTAACGGCACCTCTAAAGTAAGGTGTGTCCCATAAGTCTTGTATCTGCATGGAAAGACCAGAAAAGTAATTCAGGTTCCAGGTATTGAGCCATGGAAAGATAATCAGGAACGCACCGACTTCCAGGCAGAATAGGGCGATGGAAATGGAAAGCAATCGAGACTGCCAGCCTCCTCGGCGCGACGGAATCGGCGAATCCTGGCTGGCGGCATGATCCGCGTCGGCGGAAGGTGAGACGTCAGACGGACGGGAATCGTTGGGCTGAGAACCCATCTGCTGCTCATGGTCGTGGTCAGGGTCGGGGCGTGATGATTCTGGTGTCACGCGTAGGCCGCCTCTCCCCATCCCAGCGGACGGCACTCGTCCACGGTACTGTCCACGACAGGGTGATTGTCCCCAACTGAAGTGAACAAGTCGACTTGCGCGAGTCCTCGATAGCCTGGCCAGACCATCCATGGACAGGCGTCACGCACTGGCTGAAAGCTGAAGCGGTGCTGCGCGGTGGGTCCGAATTCGCGAAGGGCGTCGGCATGACGGGGCGCGCTGTAGCCTTTGTTCGAGGAGAACCCGAAGCTTGGATACACCTGGTCCCAATGCCGCAGGCACGCATCTCGTTCGACCTTGGCGAGGATGGATGCGGCTGCGATCGACCTGCTGCGGCCATCGCCGCGCACGATCCCTTCCTGCCCGATGGAAGTTTCAATCTGGACGAAGTCGATCAGGAGAAAGTCCGGTTGAGGTTGGAGTTGCGAGATGGCTCGCCACATGGCAAGTTTCGATGCTTCCAGAATGTTGATGGCGTCGATTTCCTGGGCGTCGGCGGCACCGACCGCCCAAGCCACAGCCCGTTCCCGAATGCGTCCGGCCAGCACTTCGCGACGTTCCGCCGGGAGTAACTTGGAATCGTTCAAACCTCGAATCGGCCGTTCCTCCGCGAGAATCACGGCCGCCGCGAAGACGGGCCCGAATAAGGCGCCGCGGCCCGCTTCGTCGACCCCGGCAATCAGCCGGAAGCCGCGTTCGCGGGCCTTGCGCTCAAAATTCCAACCCGGCGTGCGCACAGCCGGGCTGTTGGGTGCCTTGCGGCCCGGCTTTACGCGATCGCTGCCACGCGGACGTGCCACCTATACACGTTCGCGCAAACGAGCGGCTTTGCCTTTGAGGCCACGCAGGTAGTACAGTTTGTTACGCCGGACTCGTCCGGTTCGCACGATGTCGATATGGTCAACCACCGGTGCGTTGACCGGGAAGATACGTTCGACGCCGGTGCCGAAGCTGATCTTGCGGACGGTGATGGTCTCGCCGAGGCCGGTATTGTGCCGCGCAATGACGACGCCTTCAAACGCCTGAAGCCGTTCTTTGTCGCCTTCCTTAATCTTGACGTGCACTTTGATCGTGTCGCCGTTCCGGAACTCCGGGATTTCCTTTTTGTACTTGTTGAGTACCTTTGCCAGTAAGGGGTGAATCATTCGCTTCTTCTTTCCTTATTGCAAGAGGCTTCTTTCTGAAGCGTTGCCGCCTTCAATACGAAGGCAATCCACGCGCGCGCTTAATGGCGGCGCCTCTGGTCATCTTCCGAAGGCCCCTCGAAGGAGCTTCCGTCGGAGACAATCTCCAATAAATCCGGCCTCATCAGCCGCGTCTTTTCGCGCGCGGCCTGACTGCGCCATTTTCGAATCTCTTCATGGTTCCCGCCCAGAAGGACATCCGGAACCTTCCATCCTCGAAACTCCGCGGGGCGTGTCCACTGCGGGCAATCGAGCAATCCGTGCGTAAACGACTCCTGCACGGCGGACGCTTCATTGCCCAACACTCCCGGGATCAAACGGGCAACCGAATCGATGACGACTGCGGCTCCCAACTCCCCGCCGCTCAACACATAATCTCCGATCGAGAGCTCCTCGTCGGCCAGATGGCCGGCCACCCGCTCATCGACCCCTTCGTAGCGGCCGCAAATCAGCAGCACGCTTTCAAGCCCTGCATATTCCCGCGCCACGTTCTGCGTAAAGCGCCGGCCTTGCGCAGAAAGCAGGACCACCTTGTTCCGGTCACTCTTCGGCGCGCCATCCCTGCGTTCCGGCCAGATGCTCTCCACCGCGTCGAACAAGGGTTCCGCCTTGAGCAGCATACCTTCGCCGCCGCCGAACGGACGGTCGTCGACGGTCTTGTGCCGGTCGTGCGTCCAGGTCCTCAAATCGTGAACCTGAATGTCCAGCAATCCCGCCGATTTGGCCCGCGCCACCACTCCATGCTCAAACGGCCCCCGGAAGAATTCCGGAAAGATCGTCACGACATGGAATATCATTGCCGCGTCCCGTGCGCATCCGCCGCGCACGCCCTATACATCCGCTAACTCCAACAGACCTTCCGGCGGATCGACGCGAATCACCCGGGCGACTAAGTCTACTTCCCGGCAGATCGCCCCCGCGAGCGGAATTAGCATCTCCCGCTTGCCGGACCTCACCACCAACGTCGCACCGGCCGGATACTCCTCGACGTCTTCCACCACTCCGATCGGCTCGCCCGAATCGAACCGCACTGCAGTACAGCCGATCAGGTCGGAGAAATAGTACTCGCCCTCCGGCAACGGCAGCCGATCCGCCTCGTCGATGAGAACCTCCGCACCGGCCCACGGTTCGGCGTCCGTCATCGAACTGATTCCCTGGAACTGAAACACTGGCCGGTCGCCGTGAAACCAAACTCTGGCGACTTCGAACTCGGCCCGCTTCGTGCCTTTTTCGAGAGTTACGCGCTCCAGCGCTTCGAGCCGTTCCGGATGGCTGGTCAGCGATTCCGCGACCAACTCACCTTTGATCCCGCGCGCGCGAAGCAAGCGGGCCACAGCGATTGACTTCCCTGTCATCAAATCGCGGCCGCCGATTGCCCGGCGGCCTCGGTTGCCTTACTCCAATATCTCCAGCGTGAACCGCCGGTTTAGTTTCATCCCAGCCGCGCTCAGCAGCGTCCTTATGGAACGCGCTGTTCGGCCCTGTTTCCCGATCACCTTGCCGAGATCGTTCGGGGCGACTCGCAGTTCGAGCACCGTTACTTGCTCGCCCGCTACCTCCCGAACCACCACGTGTTCCGGCTCATCGACCAGAACCTTGGCGATCTCTTCTACTAGCGCTTTCACCCGTTTTCACCCTCCTTGCGCTTCGGACGATTGTAGCATCCGCTGCGTCCTGAAGGCTTTCAGGCGATCGTGCTTAGACCGCCGGCGCGACGGCGGGATTCGACTTCATCAGCCGGGCTACGGTGTCGGACGGC
The DNA here is from genome assembly GCA_039930685.1 of Bryobacteraceae bacterium. Classification (GTDB taxonomy): domain Bacteria; phylum Acidobacteriota; class Terriglobia; order Bryobacterales; family Bryobacteraceae; genus JBBQWZ01. The sequence goes on from JBDTTK010000341.1 coordinate 3,427, forward strand.
TGCGCGCCGGATTTCATCCAATATTCAATCCGGTCGTGCTTCAGGTCCACTTTCGCGGGTTGCGCGACCGGGTTGTAAAAACCGACCACTTCCACGGCGCGGCTATTGCGAGCCCGTTCCTTCTCGATCACGACCAGGCGGTAGGTCGGCTTCTTCTTTGCCCCAAACCGCGCCAAACGAATCATCAACATACTGTCTCCCTAAAATCGAACTGTTCTAGTTTCGCCGCTCGGCGTTTCTCGTGCCGCCGATCATGACGAATTACGAAAGGCGACGGGCGGTCCCCTCGCGCTTCGTAATTCGTCACTTCTATCTTCCGTCCAACGTTTTATCCGAACATGGGCAGCTTCAATTTGCCAAGCTTACCGCTCAGCATTCCACCCGTGAACGACTTCATCATTTTCTTCGCCTGCGAGTACTGCTTCAACAGGCTATTCACATCCTGTACGCTCGTACCGCTACCTTTGGCAATCCGCCGGCGCCGGGCACCGTTAATCAGCATGTGATTGTTGCGCTCTTTGGGCGTCATCGAGTCGATGATGGCGACAATCCGCGTGATCTCACCCTCGTCGACTTTTACATTCTTGAGATCCTTGAGAGCGCCCATTCCGGGCATCATACCCAGCAATCCCTCGAGCGGACCGAGTTTCCGCAGTTGCTTGATCTGGTCGCGAAAATCCTCAAGCGAGAACTCGTTGTCGAGCAGCTTCTGCTGCATCTTTTCGGCTTGCTTCTGATCGATGGTCTCTTCAACCTTCTCAATCAGCGACAGAACATCGCCCATGCCAAGAATCCGCGAGGCGACGCGATCCGGATGGAACGGCTCGAGCGCATCCGACTTTTCGCCGACGCCGACGAACTTCAGCGGCTGCCCCGTGACCGACCGAATCGAAAGCGCCGCGCCGCCGCGCGCATCGCCGTCCATCTTGGTGAGGATGATTCCGGTGATTCCCAGTTGCTTGTGGAACTCGTCGGCCGATTTTACGGCGTCCTGGCCGGTCATCGCGTCGGCGACAAACAGAATCTCCGACGGATTCAGCAGCTCTTTCAACTGCTTCAACTCCGTCATCAATTCGTCGTCGATATGCAGGCGTCCGGCTGTATCGACCAACAGGACATCCCGCCCGGATTGCATCGCTTCCTTGCGCGCGCTGCGTGCAAGGTCGACTGGCTTATCTTCTCCCGCGACGCCCGCGTAGATGGGCAACTGCAAGTTCTTCGCAAGTACCGCCAGTTGCTGGCGTGCCGCCGGACGGTAGACGTCGACCGAAACCATGATCGGCCGCGACCCGTTCTTCGCTAGATAGCGGGCCAATTTGCCAGTCGATGTCGTTTTGCCCGAACCCTGCAAACCGACGATCATGATCGCGCTCGGCGGCTCGTTCGCAAACCGGATCTTCGATGCATGAGTCCCCAGCATCTTGATCATCTCGTCGCGCACGATCTTCACAACCTGTTGTGACGGCGACAACGCGGTGAGCACTTCTTCGCCCATCGCCTGCTCTTTCACAGCCTCGATGAACTGCTTCACAACCTTGAAATGGACGTCGGCTTCGAGCAGCGCGACGCGGATCTCCCGCAGCGCCACTTCCATATTTTCCGGCGTCAATTTGCCTTCGCCGCGCAGGTTTTTGAAAACCCGCTGCAGCTTCTCGGATAGGTTGTCGAACATGAGCTTACTTACAATTCTCGGACAGGCAACTCTCGCGTCTCAGGGCTGACGGCTTCAGGCTTTGCGCAAGTTCCGCTTCCACAGAATTTCAGGCGCAGATTCCAAACCGGATCCTGCAGACACACGCCTCCCCGGTCTTCGATTCAGTATACCGAACTCTCCTGCGAATTGGAGCAGGGAGCGCACGCCGCCTGTTCTGATCGGGATCGTCACCGCGGAGTCCTTCGAAAAACCCGATTTATTAGCCTCCTGTTATCAATGATTTACTTATTTCC
>JBDTTK010000342.1:0-5360 GCA_039930685.1 Bryobacteraceae bacterium
AGCGGGCAGCGAGCGGGGCACGATGGCTCAAGCCACCGAGGGCCTGATCCGCCGAGGGTACTCCGATGCCGATATCCGAGCCATCCTGGGGGGCACCTTCCGGAGGGTGCTTGCGCGAATCTGGAGTCCTGCATAGCGCACGAGAAGTTTGCACGCTTCATACTTGAAGAATCCCGAATGGACGCCGCTCCCAACCTTGAACTGCTCGCCCGCTTGTTCGAGATGCACGCCTTTGAGCCGGTGTTGATCGGTAACGCAGCGGCTGCCATCGAGGGCGCGCCGGTAACGACCCTTGACTTTGATTTCTTTTTCCGTAAGACGCCAACAAACCTGAGGAAGCTCAAAGCCATCGCCGATGCCTTGGACGCCATCCTCTTACGGCCTTACTATCCCGTCTCAGAGCTGTATCGAATGACGCGCGAGAATGATTCGCTGCAGGTCGATTTTATGGCAAAGATTCATGGGGTGCGATCGTTCGAAAGCTTGAGAAGCCGCGCTCGAGTGATCCGATTTGGCGGTCATCCGCTTTGGGTCGCGAGCCTGAGTGACATTATCCGCAGTAAGCGTGCCGCCAACCGGCCAAGGGATCGCGCTGTGCTTGAGATACTGGAAAAGACCGATGCCGAAAAGAAAGCCAAGCCGCAAGGCGCAGCTCGCCGCCCTCAAGAAGGAAAGTGAACTCGCGTTGATCGACCAGATCCGGCGGCTGTTGGCACTGCCGCCAGAGAAGCGCACAAATTTCTTGCGGAAGAAAATCTCGTTCACCGGCTCCTGCCTTTGAACCGACCATGAAAAAGCCCCGCCTGGTGAGGCGGGGCTTTGCGAATCAGCGATCGTAGGGGCAGCAAATCGTGCGATTACGCCGCGCGGATTCCGGTGACAACGGGCAGTTCGATGCCCGGCACCAGCGCCCGCAAGACGTCCTCGACCCGCTCGGCGAAGATGAACTCCATTTCCTTGCGGACCTCCTCGGGGAGATCGCGCAAGTCCTTCTGGTTCGCCTTCGGGAGCACGACGCGGTTGATGCCCGTGCGCCGCGCCGCGAGCACCTTCTCCTTGACGCCGCCGATGGGCAGCACCAAGCCGGTGAGCGTCACTTCGCCCGTCATCGCCGTATCGTTGCGCGCCGGCTTGTTCGCGTAGAGCGAAGCAAGCGCGGTGACCATCGTCACGCCAGCCGACGGACCGTCTTTCGGGATCGCGCCTGCCGGTACGTGGACGTGGATGCCGGAGTTCTTGAAGAGCGCCGGATTGATCCCGAGTTCCCGCGCGTGGCTCCATACGTAGCTTTGCGCGGTTTTCGCGGATTCCTGCATGACGTCGCCGAGCTGACCGGTGAGGGTCATCCCTTTGCCATCCGGCAGCAACGTCGCCTCAATGTAGAGGACGTCGCCCCCGGCTTCAGTCCAAGCGAGGCCTGTCGCCACGCCTGCCTGCGGTTCGCGCCTCATGGACTCGGGCAGGAACACCTCGGGTCCAAGCAGTTCGGCGAGTTCCGCGGCGCCGATGAGCAGATGATCGACCGATTGCTCCGCGATGCGCAGTGCCACACGTCGAATCGTTCTGCCGATCAGTTGTTCGAGCTTCCGGACACCGGCTTCCCGCGTGTAGGACGAAACGATTTTGCGCAAAGCCTCGTCGGTCAGCGAGCAGCGATCTTCGGTGAGCCCGGTTTGCTTCAACTGCCGAGGCACCAGATAGCGTCGAGCGATTTCGACCTTTTCCTCTTCGCTGTAGCCAGCGAGGCGGATGATCTCCATCCGATCCCGCAGGGGGCCGGGGATGGTGTCGAGCGAATTCGCCGTCGTGACGAACAACACCTTTGACAAATCGAACGGCAGGTCGAGGTAGTTGTCGCGGAACGTTTTGTTCTGTTCCGGATCGAGCACTTCGAGCAGCGCCGCCGCGGGATCTCCGCGGAAGTCGCGCCCGAGCTTGTCGACCTCGTCGAGCAGCAGCACGGGATTCTTGGATCCGACGCGCCGCATCGCCTGAATCAGGCGGCCCGGCATCGCTCCGATATACGTCCGGCGGTGGCCGCGCAGTTCGGACTCGTCATGCAATCCGCCCAGGCTGAACCGTTCGAACTTGCGACCGAGAGCGTGCGCGATCGACTGGCCCAGGGACGTTTTGCCGACGCCTGGAGGTCCGACGAAGCACAGGATCGGCGCCTTCGCGTCCGGATTGAGTTTCAGCACCGCAAGGTGTTCGAGAATCCGTTCCTTGACGTCTTTGAGGCCGAAGTGTTCTTCGTCAAGAATCCGGCGGGCTTTGGCAATCTCGAGCGAATCTTCCGTGGTGGTGTTCCACGGCAACTCCACAACATACTCAAGGTAGGTCCGCAGCACATTGTGTTCGGGTTGCTGCGGCGGAACTTTCTCGAGCCGCGACATCTCGCGCTCGGCCTCCTTGCGGATGTCGTCCGGCAAGTCAGCCTTCGCAAGTTTGTCCTTCAGTTCCTCGACGTCGGACTGACCAGGGTCCTTCTCGCCGAGTTCCTGTTGAATCGCGCGCATCTGCTGACGCAGCATGTAATCGCGCTGCTCTTTGGATATCTCGCTGCGCGCATCCGAGTTGATTTTATTGCGCAGTTCGATCACTTCCGCTTCGTGCGCCATCCAACCGTGCAGAAGGCGGAGCCCATCGAGACGTGTGGACGCCTCGAGCAGTTGCTGACCCTTGAGAGCATCCACGCTGAACATCGAAGCGATCATGAACGCCAATCGCAGCGGGTCGTCAGACGTCGCCGCGAGCTTCGCAAGATCCGGAACCATCTGTTGCGTTTGCGACAACGCGATCATCTTGTTGGCCAGCTCGACCAGCGCGAGCGTTACCGCCTCGGTCTCGCGGCTCGAGTCGTCGGGGAGCGGAAGCGGGCGCACCCGCGCCTGCAGGAATGGCTCATCCTCGTCCACTTTGATGATGACCACCCGCTCGATCCCGATGACCATGATGTCCATCTGGTCGTCGCCAGAACGCCCGACTTTGCGGATTACCGCCTTGGTGCCGATCGTGAATAGCTCATCCGCACCCGGATCCTGTTCGGACGGGTCGCGCTGCGTCACCACGACCAACTCTTTGTCTTCTGTTTCGAGCGCTGCTTCCACCGCTGATACGGACGATGCTCGTCCAACCGTGAGCGGCATCAACAGCCCGGGGAACAACACCGCATTCTTCAACGGCAGAAGCGGGAGCGTTTCAAACTTCTGCTCCGTGGAATCCTGTCCGTTCGGTGTTGTTGTTGCTTTGTTTTGTTCTTCCCAGTTTTTTTCAGCCATAATCAGCCCAGCCGCTCCTTCACCATTTAGATTCGCGAACCGGCGAAAAGGTTCTGATGTTCTTCGCCGGCTCTTTCCCAGTGCCGCCGCCGCTTACCGCACGGCGGCTTCCGCCGTTTCCACCTCGAAATCAAGCGCGCCACCCCGATCGTCCACGTGGATGGTCTGTCCATCGCGGATCTCGCCGTTGAGAATCCGCTTGGCGAGCGCGGTTTCGACTTCGCGCTGGATTGCCCTTTTTAGAGGACGCGCCCCGTACGCCGGGTCGTACCCGGCCCGAACGAGATGCGCCCGAGCGGCGTCCGTCAGTTCGAGCGAGATATGCCGCTCGGCCAGGCGCTTCCGGAGTCCGTTCAATTGGATCTCGACGATCTGTTTCAAGTGCGACTCGTCGAGCGAATGAAAGGTAATCACTTCGTCGACGCGATTTAGGAATTCCGGGCGGAAGACATTTTTCAGTTCGGACTCCCGCGCGTTTGAAGTCATGATTACGATCGTGTTTTTGAAATTCACGGTCCGGCCCTGACCGTCTGTCAAGTGCCCGTCGTCCAGCAATTGCAAGAGCACGTTGAAGACGTCCGGATGCGCCTTTTCGATTTCGTCGAACAGCACGACACAATACGGACGCCGGCGAACGGCTTCCGTCAGTTGGCCGCCTTCGTCATAGCCGATGTATCCGGGAGGCGCTCCCACGAGCCGGGATACCGTATGTTTCTCCTGGTATTCCGACATGTCGATGCGAATCATGGCGCGCTCGTCGTCGAACAGGAATTCGGCGAGCGCTCGCGCGAGTTCGGTCTTGCCGACGCCCGTGGGTCCGAGGAAAATGAAGCTGCCGATCGGCCGCTTGGGATCCTTTAAACCGCTGCGGGCGCGCATGACTGCTTCGGCAACCGCGTCGACCGCCTCATCCTGACCGACGACGCGCTTGTGCAGCTCTTCGTCCAGGTGCAGCAGCTTCTTCATTTCGCCTTCGAGTAGCTTCGAGACCGGCACTCCGGTCCAGCGGCTGACCACGGCTGCGATATCTTCTTCGTCAACTTCTTCTTTGACGAGCCGCGAGCGATCCTGCTTTTCGCTGAGCCGCTGCTGTTCGGCGGCCAGGTCCTTTTCCAATTGCGCGAGCTGGCCGTATTTGAGTTCGGCGGCCTTGTTCAGGTCGTAGGCGCGCTCGGCCTTTTCAATTTCGAGTTTGACGTTCTCGATTCTTTCGCGGATTGACCGGAGCTTTTGCACGGCCTCCTTCTCGGTCTGCCACTGCGCCTGGAGGGCCGCCGAGCCGGTTTTCAGCTCCGCCAGTTCCTTTTCGATCTTGGTCAGGCGATCGCGCGACGCCGAATCGGTCTCCTTCTTCAGTGCTTCGCGTTCGATCTCAAGCTGCATCGTACGGCGAAGAATTTCGTCGAGGGCGGCCGGCATCGAATCGATCTCGGTGCGGAGCTTCGCCGCTGCCTCGTCGACAAGGTCGATGGCCTTGTCCGGCAAAAAGCGGTCGGAGATGTATCTGTCGCTCAAGACAGCGGCCGCCACCAAGGAGGAGTCCTTGATGCGAACGCCGTGGTGAACTTCGTACCGTTCGCGCAGTCCGCGCAGGATCGAGACGGTGTCTTCGACCGACGGCTGGTCGACGAGTACCGTCTGGAAACGGCGTTCCAAGGCGGCGTCTTTTTCAATGTGCTTGCGGTATTCGTCTAGCGTGGTCGCGCCGATGCAGTGCAGTTCGCCGCGCGCAAGCATGGGCTTTAGCAGGTTGCCCGCGTCCATCGAACCTTCGGCCTTCCCCGCCCCGACGACCGTGTGAAGCTCGTCGATGAACAGGATAATCTCGCCTTCCGCCGACTGGACCTCTTTGAGGACGGCCTTGAGCCGTTCTTCAAACTCGCCGCGAAACTTGGCTCCTGCGATCAACGCGCCCATGTCGAGCGACACGATCTTGCGGTTCTTCAATCCCTCGGGAACATCGCCGCGGACAATGCGCAAGGCGAGTCCTTCCACAATGGCCGTTTTGCCGACGCCAGGCTCTCCGATCAACACGGGATTGTTCTTGGTGCGCCGGGACAGAACCTGGATCACGCGCCGGAT
>JBDTTK010000343.1:0-5351 GCA_039930685.1 Bryobacteraceae bacterium
AAGAACAATCAAATCGTACTTCTGCATGTGTTGGAGAGCTAGCAATCAGTATAGTGGCTGACAGCGCCTATTTCTCGCGCGCCGATCTCGAAATTATTACGAAAACATGTCACTCGTCTTCGCACAAGTTCGACCCCGCGGCTGTCGCATACCGCCGTACCGCACGACCCGTATAATCGCAGGGTGAAGACTCTTGCCCTATTCGCGCTCTCTCTCGGTATTCTCGCCGCGGAAGATCCCTTCTTCAAATCCGAACTCATCTTTCCTCTGGAGAAGTGGCACAACCACGCCTCCTGCATCGTCGAACTTCCCAACCGCGACCTCTTCGTCGTCTGGTTCCACGGTTCGGGCGAACGAAAAGCCGACGACGTAAAGGTCGAGGGCGCGCGTCTGGTGAAAGGCCGCGACAAGTGGAGCCCCGTCTACGACATCGTTGACACGCCCGGATTTCCCGACACCAACCCGTCGATGTTTCTCGACAACGACAAGCGCCTGTGGTTACTTTGGCCCGTCATCATCGCGAATGAATGGGAAACCGCGCTGATGAAATACAAGATCTCCACCGACTACTCGAAACCCGGCGCGCCTGCCTGGGGCGAGGGCGACACGATGCTGTTCATCCCGCGAAATTTCGCCGCAAGCGCCAAGCGCCAACTGGAAGAGTTTCCCGAATCGCCCGACCGGACCCGCATGCTCGAAAGAGCCGCCAACAAATACTTTTCACGCTTGGGCTGGATGACCCGCGCTCATCCCATCCAACTCGCCAGCGGCCGGATCCTCGTGCCCCTATATTCCGACGGCTATTCCTTCTCACTCGTCGCTATGTCTGATGACAACGGCAAGTCCTGGCAGACCAGTGAACCCATCGTCGGCGGCGGGAATATCCAGCCGTCCATCGTGGTCAAAAAGGACGGAACCCTCGTAACCTATATGCGCGACAACGGACCCCCGCCGAAGCGCGTCCACATGGCGACCTCCAAAGACGATGGAGTCACCTGGTCGAAAGTCGTCGACAGCGACGTCCCCAATCCCGGGTCGGGGATGGAAGCCATTGTCCTCCGGGACGGCTCCTGGGCGATGATCTTCAACGACCTCGAAAAGGGCCGCTACTCTCTCGCCGTCGCGATCTCCGACGACGAAGGCGTCACCTGGAAGTGGAAGCGTCACATCGAGCGCGACGACCGCGGCCAGGGAGCTTCCTCATTCCATTACCCATCCATCATTCAAGCCCAGGACGGCACCCTGCATGCCTCTTACTCCTACTTCCTGAATCACCTGCCCGAAGGCGCGGACCGCAAATCCATCAAACACGCGCACTTCAACATCGAGTGGGTCAAGGAACCGCAAAAGTAACGCGATGAGGCACGACCGTAAGGTCGCGCTCCACGCTCTTCAACACTGGAAAGTAATGCGATGAGGCACGACCGTAACGTCGCGCTCCTCAGTGGCACGGACCTCCAGGTCCGTGCCACTGACATAGAATCTCGCTTACCAGCCCACCGGCTTGCCCTTATTCTGCTCGTCCAGCCACTTCTGCAGCGGCGCAAAGTAATCCCGAATCGCCGTCGCGTCCATCTGTTTTTGGCCCGTCAACGTGTACAGCGCCTCTTGCCACGGCTTGCTCGCGCCCATCTCGAGCATCGCGTTTAGCCGTTTTCCCGCTTCCTTGCTCCCATAAATGGAGCAGCGGTGCAGCGGCATACCATTCACCTCCGGACCGCATCCCGCCGTCTTCACCAGCGCCCGGTGGAACTGGAACTGCAATATGTCGGCCAGGAAATACCGCATGTACGGCACATTGGCTGCGACGTGATACTTCGCCGCCGGATCGAAATCGGCGTCGGTGCGCCCCACCGCCGGAGCCACGCCCTGATACTTCAACCGCAGATCCCACCACGACTTCGTATAGGCCGCCGGCGTCACCTCGCCCGAGAAAACCTTCCAGCGCCACTGGTCGATCATCAATCCGAACGGCAGAAACGCGATCTTTTCGAGAGACTTCGCCAACAGCAGTCCGATGTCACCCTCGGCGCCCGGGGCCTTGTCCAGCAACCCGATCTTCACCAGGTATTCCGGCGTTACCGACAGCGCGATCGTGTCGCCGATCGCCTCGTGGAACCCGTCGTTCGCCGAATCGCGAAACAGGAACGGCTGCTTGTTGTACGCCCGTTGATAGAAGTTGTGGCCCAACTCATGATGGATCACATCGAAATCTTCCGCCGTAATCTCAATGCACATCTTGATGCGCAGGTCGTCATCGTTATCGACGTCCCACGCCGAAGCATGGCACACCACTTCGCGGTCGCGCGGCTTTGTAAACAGGCTCCGCTCCCAAAACGTCCTCGGCAGCGGAGCGAATCCCAGCGACGTAAAGAAGCCCTCGCCGTAGCGCGCCATCTGCCTCGCATCCGTCTTGCGGTCCACCAGAATCTTGGTCAAATCGTATCCGCGCCCGGACGTCGGCGGCGCCACCAGGTCGTAAATGTTGTTCCACTGCTGCGCCCACACGTTCCCCAGTAGATGCGCCGGGATCGGGCCATTCGCCGGAACCGCATCACCGTACTTCTCCCGCAGCTTCCAGCGCACATACGCGTGCAGCGACACGTACAGCGGCTTCACCTGCTCCCACAATCGATCCAATTCCTTAGCGAACGCATCCGGCGGCATATCATATTTCGCCCGCCACATCGCACCCGAATCCGCGAAGCCCACCTCGCGCGAGCCTTTGTTCGCCAGTTCAACGAACCGCGCGAAATCCTTCTTCATCGGTCGCGCGATAGAATGCCAACCCTTCCAGACATCGAGCAGTTCCTTGTTGTCGCGCGACTCCGCCATGATTTTCGAGATCTGCTCGAGATCGAGGCATTCGTTGCCCCCCTTCGCGTCGCGGCAGTACTTGCCTTTGCCGTACGTGCCTTCGAGGGACGCCGCCAAACGCGTCACTTCCGAACTCTCCTTCGGATCCGACGGCGCTGCCAGCACCAGCCCGTTCTTCAGGAGCATCATTTTTCGCGCCAGATCCGGCGGCAATTGGACCTTGTCGAAGCGCCGAGCTTCCTTCGCGAATCCGATCGTTGCTTGGATCGCACGCTCACTCGCCAACGCGGACAGGGCCTCCGTATCGTCGGTGATGAAGTTCGACTGCACCCAACTCGCCCGGGACGCCTCATTCGCCGTTTCGAGCAGTTTTTCTTCGACGTGGTTGAGAAACTTGCGGGCTTCGGCCACCGTCGGCGGCGCGGATTGGGGAAAGGCGCAGGGCGCCGTCAGCAACAGGGCTGATAATATCGCGATTTCGGCACGATTCATGCTTCTAGGCGTAACACTAACGTGGAAGCGATGACAAGCCTCGCTCGCGATATCTTCCCGGAGCAAAGCAGCTACACTCAAGATTACGCATGCGATCTGCCTGCGCCTGGGCGCTCCCTCTTGTGTTTCCGTCGTTCGCTCTATTCCCGGCCCAGGCTGCCGAGCCTGGCGAAACTACCCTTCATTACGCCGTGGAATGGCGTCTGATTCGCGCCGGATCCGCCAAGCTCTCTCTCCCCGCCGAAGGACGCGCCTCGATCGTTTTGGAATCGGTCGGCCTTGTTTCAAAGCTGTATAAAGTCGAAGATCACTACGCCGCGACCTACGAGCGGGGCTTCTGTGCAACTACCGCGACCATGACTTCGTCGGAAGGCAAACGCCGCCGTGAAACCAAGGTCACGTACGATCGCGCGCGCAAGAAAGCGAATTATCTTGAGCGCGACCTAGTGAAGGATGCTGTGGTCCGCGTCGACGAGATCGACACGCCGGGCTGCGTCCACGACATTATCGGCGCCCTTCTTCAACTCCGCACCATGAAAGTCGACGTAGGCCATTCCGCGCAAATCCCGATGAGCGACGGGAAAAAATCCGCGATGGTTCGCGTCGAAGCGCAAGCCCACGAGGATCTTAAGACGCCGGCGGGGACCTTCAAGACCACGCGCTACGAAGTCTTTCTGTTCGGAGGCGTCCTCTACCACCGCCCCGCGCGCGTGTTTGTCTGGCTGAGTGACGACCCTCGCCACCTGCCGGTTCAGATTCGGGTCCGCCTGCAACTAACCATCGGCACCATTACCCTCGTCTTAGAAAAGGAGGCTCATTCGTGATCCGCCGTTACTTCCTGCTTTTTTCCGCGGCCGCCTCTTTGGTCGCCCAGGCGCAGACCACTGCCCCGCCGAATCCGCTCCTGCCCGGTGGCCAATTGACCGCCCTCTGCGACCGCATGGCCCAGCTCATGGACTCCGCGGCCGCCGCGACCCCGGAACTGCTCCGCGCAGGCGCGCCTGTCCGCGAAAACTTTCGCCAGGCCCTCGGCAATCTCAAGACATCCACCGGCAACGCGCCCTTCGTCTACTCCGTCCTCACGAATTCGCGCGCCTTCCTCGCCCTCGCGGATGTGGTGCCAAAGCCGTTCCCGTATCCCGAGGAAGCCCGCCGCCAGCTCGCCGAACTCCGCGATGCGCAAGTCCGACTCGAGGCCCACTTTCGAGCTCTGGTCGATCAGAAGGAATCGCTCCTCCGCGGCTCCGACCGCGATAATCTCGCGCGTTACTCCGAAGCGAACCAAAAGCTGCCGGACGCGCAGTCCGGCACGCTGCGCATCGTGTTTCTAGGCGATTCCATCACCGATGGCTGGCGCCTCAATGAGTACTTCCCGGAACGCGACTTCATCAACCGCGGCATCAGCGGTCAGATCACGGGCGAAATGCTCGGACGCACACGCGCCGACGTCATCGATCTCCGCCCGGCGGCTGTTGTAATCCTCGCCGGCACGAACGATCTCGCCCGCAAAGTTCCCCTGATCACCATCGAAAACAATTACGCGATGATCGCGGATCTCTGTAAGCTCTACGGGATCAAAGTGTTCTTCACTTCGGTCCTGCCCGTCAGCGACTACCACAAGGCCGAAAATCCGAGCTATGAACGCACCCTCGGCCGTCCGCCCGTCTTTATCCGCGCGCTCAACGACTGGCTCAAGGATTTTTGCGTCCGCCGCGGCTTCACCTACGTCGATTACTACTCGCAAATGGTTGACCAGAATGGCCAGTTGAAGCGCGAGCTCGCGGACGACGGCCTCCATCCGAACGCCGCCGGATACCGCATAATGGCGCCCATCATACTCAACGCTCTCAATCCGATCCTATCGGTTACCGCTCCCGCGAAACCAGGGTCGAAGAAGCGGCGTCAATAATCTAGGAGCCAGGGGCGAAGTGTGCCGACCCTACAACCCAGGCGGCCATGAGGCGCGACCGTCGAGGCGCGATCGTAAGGTCGCGCTCGAGACCGGCTGAAGGCGTTAGGAAAGAGCGGGAAGGGCGAATGCG
>JBDTTK010000344.1:0-5342 GCA_039930685.1 Bryobacteraceae bacterium
AACCTGCGTAAACGTCGCTTTCGCCTTGACAGGAGCTTACTTCAGCCTGCTGGTCCTGGCTCAGTTGCTCGTTCTGAGCGCTGCAAATTCGGCTGTCCTGTGGCTGACGTTGGCCAAGCATCAGATCGGCTTTCGATGGGTTGACCTATTCAAGGCACTCGGCCGCAGCGCGATCGTTGCGATCGCGGCGGTGAGCGTCCCCTTCGCCGTGACGCTCTATTTCGGCTGGCGATCGACCAGCATCATCACGACACTTTCGATCTCGATTCCGGGCGCTGCCATCGGCTTTCTGATGGCCAGCTACCTGTCACGACACGTGATCTGGGACGAAATATCGCGAGCGGCAAAGGCCCTGCGAGCGTAGGTCAGGAACGAGCCAGCTGCATCGCCCAGCGTGCGGCGAATCGCATCCGAGAACGGCCCCAGGGCAGGAACCGCGGAAGCTGGTAGACGTCAGCGCCGCGTCGCGCAGCCGCCATGAAGGTCGAAACCGCGGTCGAGAACCCGACGCGCTTTGCCATCTCGGCATGACGCGCCGAATAGTCCTTGCCCGGTAAACCGTTGGGATAAGCAAAACATTCCACCCGCGACCCCAGCAGCGATTCGAGCCGGTCCTTGCCGTCGGCCATTTCGCGTTCGGCGTCGCGGTCCGCCAGATTTTCGAGAATTGGATGGGTACAGGTGTGGCCGCCGATCTCGAATCCCGCAGCATGCAATTCGCGCAACTGCCGAGTCGTCATCATGAGCGAAGATGCAATCGGCACTCCGGACCGGCGGGCGATTTCAGCCGCGATCTCCGCCCGCCGTCGATGATCCAGATACTTCAGGCCATTGAGCATGGTGGTGTAACCTTCCACTCTCGATGCCGAATCCCCGATTTCGTACTCGGCAAGACCGAGATCGCGCAGATCGAGTCGCCCCGGGGGGATGGTCCTGACGGCTTCGATCACGTCGTCATTCCACATTCGACCCCCGTCGAGGAACGCGGTCGCGATGAAGAACGTGGCATGTAGGCCGTGTCGTTGAAGTGACGGGAGCGCGAGAGTCACATTGTCTGCGTAGCCGTCGTCGAACGTTATGCATGCCGCGGCGGCTGGAAGATCGCCCCGCTGCAGCCGTTCAACGGCATCGCGCAACGGAAGAACAACGAAATGCTCGCCGATGAAACGAAGGATCGCGTCGAACCTCGCGGTATCCGGATCCCACGGAAGAAGTGGGTCGGGTTGCGGTAGTACCCGATGAAAGATCAGGATCGAGAGGCGCGCTCGGGCGCCCGCCGGGGAAACAAGTCGGTAGACGTCCGCAAGCATACGACTCATCGAATGCAGACCGCCGCCGCAAGCCGCGGCTCGCTCACTCCGACCAATGGCCCTTTGCCTTCAGCTTGTCTCGTAGACCTGGCAACGCGTAACCATACTCGTACGCGAGGCGTGCATGCTTCTCCGCGTCAGCCCAGTCGCCGATTGCGAAATAGCTCCATGCGACGTGAGACTCCACGTTGATGCTGTTCGGAGTCAGTTCGGTTGCGCGGTCCAATTCCAGTCTCGCTTGTGCCGCCTTTCCTCGCCGCGCGAGGTATGCCCCATACAGCGCCCGAACCAGGCCATCGTCCGGGCGGAAACCCGACGCACGAAGGAAATAGCAGTTCACACTCCAATTGAGGCCCGGCACCTTTGGATTCTTCAGCCGAAACTCGACTTCATCGATCGCTTTCAGCGCTTGGTAATGATTGGGGAAGGCGCGGAGCGTGTAATCGAAGTCCGCACCAACGGGGCCAATGTATTGACCGTCCATATACCACACGAGCTTGCCCTTCTGAACCGCGGCCCATGGCAAGGTGAAATGCCGCCTCTCGACAATCTCCTTCTGTTCGCGTGTCGCGGTCCGGTAGTCGAAAGGACCGTATTGACCGGGGAGGGTAAACCGATCGCCGAACTGACAGCTGGCCGGCACCGGGTCTGCCGTTTGCGCCTGCAAAATGCAAGGTAGCGATCCCGCTAGCAAGAGTATCGCTATGAGGTGCCCTGGACGGACTCCGGCAATCTTCCGGGGGCGAATAATTCTCATGCTAGGTCCCAAGCCGAAAGCAACGAATGAAAATCGCCTGCGACAAGTTGCGCGCGCGGCAAATCATGGAGCATGTCCAATTGGTCCGAAACCGGGCGCCATCCCCGATCTATTGCGAGACGGAACAACCGCCTCGGATGCCCTGTGTTCTTGCAACCACCGTTTGGTAAGAACGACTATCGCGAGGACATCATACGGCAGATCGAAATAGGCGAGGCTAAGAAAGGCGCCGCCAACCGCGTATCCGGTCAGACTGACCTGGCACATTGCGCCCAGGTTTCGGCACCAATGGGTCGTTTCCGAGCGCCCCCCTTCGCGTATCAGCCAGCCCGCCGATCGCCAGACGAAGTACCACATGAGCAGGAAGAGGAAAAGGCCAACGAATCCCTGCTCGCCGAGCACCTGGAAATAGATACTGTGCGCCGCATGGACATCGTTGGGAGTGGGAGCGTATCGCGCGAATGTAGCGGCATTGTAGATGTCGAATCCGCCTCCCAGGAAATTGTCCTTCACAAGATTCCACGCCATCCACCAGGCATTGATGCGACCCATCGCCGACTCATCCTGTTCGTAGTTCGCGATCGTCTCCATGCGTGCGTCCCATGCGTCGGACATCAAGCCGAGAAGGAGGAAGCCTGCCAACACCATGCCGACGCCAAAAACAAGCTTGCGCGGGCTCTTGAACCACAGGTAGACGGACATCGCCGCAATGGCGACGAGGGCTCCGCGAGACTGGCTGCCAAGGGCCGCGGCGGCGGTCAGGACCATCGCCGTCGTCCAAAGGCCCTTTGCCCACAGTTGCTTCGCCTCCAGCTGCAGGAACCGCATGAAAGGAATGACGATGATCAACGCCAGCGCCATCTCGTTGTTTCCGGTTATGAACCCTCCCGGTCCCCATACCCGGTAAGCGCCGCCGGTCGCGATTGTGAAGATTCCGCCCTTGACGCCGAAGAACCCGAGCGACAGAACGACCACCCAAACGAACAACTCGATCTGGCGCCGCGTCTGGAGCAGCATCAATGTCACGAGGATCATGAGGTCGATTTTCATCACCTTCGACCACATGTCGTAGCTGCCCTCCGGCAAGAAGGAGAACGGAAGAGTGAAGGTCACCCAAATCATGAACAGTGCCAGCAGAATCGATTCGGGGGTCACCAGTATCCGTTTCCGGTCACTGGTGAGCAGGGCGCCAATGAGCGTCGATCCCGCGACCATTGCCGCGACGGGCATCGTGGCAGCTGCCCACGTATAGGAATGCGGATTCATCACGCTGAGCCATGTCCAGGTGAGAACCCCTATCCATGGGTGTCTAAGCGCGACGAGACAGAGGACGGCGATCAGCGGCAAGAATACATAATCACGCATTGCGGTTCCACTCGCTGCCCGAACCGGCGGCACGGTTCGACTGCTCGTTACAAAGGACGTTCAACGGGCGCTCCACGACGCCCTTCGGCAAACACTACCGGCCAGCGCGGACAAGAGCGATCCTCGCACCGGCACGGAACCTCGGATGGGTTCCCGCGCACTCATTTTCGCTCCAACTTTGAACACCACAATTCGCGGGCGCAACCGGCGCCGCGCAGGCAGGTCCCCCATAGTGGCGTAGAGCAACAAACGCGCCAGCAAGTCGCTACCGCATCGCATTGTGTCACCCGCCCGTCGCCGACCGCTGCACGTTGCTGACAATGTACCGGAACTTTCCAGATTTCTCGGCCGGCAGCTGTCCAACCAACTCGACCTCCACGGCGACTGACCGGCCGAGCCGTCGCTTGAACCCGTCGATGATGTCTTGTACCGACTTCGCCTGGAACTCGGCCCCGCGGACGAGCAGGACGCGCGTCCGGTCCCGGCTCTCCTGGATGACCTTGAAGGACTCGATCCCGGGGAGGTCGCGGACCACATAGACGAGCGCGAGGCCGTGCATCACCGTCCCGTCCTGTGCAACGACGAAGTCCGTGGTCCTGCCCTGGATCTCCTTCAGCATCGGCAGCCCGCGGCCGCATCGGCATGCAGAATCGTCCAGCATGCCGATATCACCCGTACGATACCGGATGAATGGGTAATCCCTGGTCGCGAGATGCGTGACGACGATTTCGCCGGCCTCCCCCGGCCGACTGGCGGCGCCGTCGTGGCCGATCGTCTCGACGACGATGTCCTCGGCGGTCAGGTGCATGCCCCCCTCCGGGCACTCGTGCGCTATGAATCCGGCGTCACGGCCGCCGTAGCCGTTGGCCACGCGACAGCCGAACACGCCGCCAATCGCGGCACGCTGGTCATCGTAGAGCCGCTCCGAAGTCACGAAAGCGACGCGGATGCCGAGGTCATCCATCCGAATCGCGCGCTTCGCGGCATGCCGCGCAATGTGCGAGAGGGCCGAAGGGTAGCCAAAGAGCATTTTCGGGCGCACCGCCCGAATGCGCGCCAGGAATCCGTCGAGTCTTGTTTCCGACATCTCGAAGGCCGGAAGTAGCTCGGTCCTGAGGAGCTTGTCGCGCCAACGACGGATCCGATCCTCCTTGGCGAGCTCGATGGGCGATCCCCAGACGACGATCTCGGGATCGCCGATGTCGACATCCCACCACCGCGTCGCGCGCCATTTCGCCGCGACATCGTGGCTGACCCGGTCATTGCCGATGAAGAATACGAGCGGCTCGCCACTGGATCCCCCCGTGTTGAAGCGCGACAGGCCATGCGCCGTCGCGGAACGAAGCCCATCCGAATTCGCGCGAATGATGGCTTTGGTAAGGAACGGGACCCGACCCAGGTCGGCAACGGAACGAATGGCGGAGGGATCGATCGCGCGTTCATCGAACAGCGCCCGGAAGTACGGCACCTGTGCCGCCGCGTCGGCCACCAGCGCCCGCAACCGCACCCGCTGGAACTCCTCGAGCCGCTCCTTCGACCACCACTGGCTTCGTTCCAGCGCATTGCGAACACGGACGGTCGAATGCCCCTTGATCCGCTCGTGCAACGGAAACAGCAGGTTCGCCGCAAACGATGTATAGACACCGCTCATCCGGTTCCGACTTCTTCGTCCGGACGGACTTCGACACCGGAAACGCGAGCGCGCGCCGCCATGATCGACCGGAATTCATCGACGAGCGCCGAAACCCGGCGGTCCCATGAATTCTCTTCCGCGTAGCGGCGGATCGCCGCGCGGTCCCAGATCCGTTGCAACGCGTCCTCGATGGCGGCGCGAAGCCCGTCGGCATCGCCAAAGGGAACGACCGTCCCGAGGCCGGCGTCCGCGACCACTTCAGCGTTGCCGCCGACAT
>JBDTTK010000345.1:0-5334 GCA_039930685.1 Bryobacteraceae bacterium
TGAGCTGAAGGCGAATTGGTCATTGTGGCGGAGTGGGCCGGACGCGCCCCGGCGATAAGGAACTTAGTGGAAGTTGACGCAAGGAGAAAGCACAATGATTACGAATCGAGAGTCGGGGACTTCGGTCGATGAAGTGGCGGCGGGGATCTATCGCATCTCGACGCCGCTTGACATCATTCCGGGGGGCTTCACGTTCAATTCCTACCTGGTGGCCGACGACGAACCGTTGTTGTTCCACACGGGGTACCGGAAGCTGTTTCCGACGACGATAGAGGCGATCGGGAAGATACTGCCCGCTGGTAAGCTGCGTTGGATTGGCGGTTCGCACTTTGAAGCCGATGAATTCGGCGCGCTGAACGACATTCTGGCGGTGGCTCCTGAAGCGACCCCGTTCGGAACGGAGGTCGGAGTGCTGACTTCGCTGAACGACTATGCGGTGCGTCCGGCGCGAGCCTTGGCGGATGGCGAGGAATTCTCAATCGGCAGCCGGCGATTGAAGTGGATCTACACGCCGCACGTGCCGCATGGCTGGGATTGCGGCGTGCTGTTCGACCAGTCCACCGGAACGTTGCTTTGCGGGGATTTGTTCACGCAACCTGGTGGGAAGATGCCTCCAGTGACCGAAACCGAAGTGCTGACGTCGAGCGAGGGAATGCGCGGAATGATGGATTACTATGCGCACGCCAAGAGTACGCCCGCGATCCTGGAGCGACTGGCGGGCCTTGCGCCGTCGATGCTGGCTTGCCAACACGGGAGTGCGTACCGAGGCGACGGCGCGGCATTGTTGCGGGAACTGTCGGCGACGCTCGAGAGGGACAATGGCCAAAGTGCGCGTCCGGCGGCGAGCGGCAACTAGGAAATTTCGCGAAACCGGAGCTGAGCCCGCGGATCTTTTTCTAGAGACTGTGACTATATCACCGCGGCGGATTCGCTCCGCGGTCTGAGGATTCGCTGTGCCTTGCCTGCTACTGCTCGTCGTCTTACTGTTTCCGCGGGTCATGCTTGCGCTCATGTGGTTCTTTTCGAACTACCTGGACCGGGCATTTCACGGTGGGTTGCTGCTGCCGATCGCCGGATTTCTCTTTCTGCCGCTGACGACGATAGTCTACGCGTGGGAAGTGAACAGCGGGATGCCGACGGAAGGAATCAATCTTTTGTGGCTCCTGCTGGCAGTGCTTGTGGATATCGGCGGGATCGGCGGAGGCGCCCGGCGGCAGTCGCGGCGGTGAGGCCAAGCAGGTCGATCAGCTTCCGGGCCGCATCGCTCGGTTCCCACTGCTAGGCCGATACCGCGAGCCGCTTTCGGCGGAATTGCGCGGGAGGGCACTCAAACTCGCGCTTGAAAGCGCGATTGAAGGCGGCTTCCGAGCCATAGCCCACGGAGTCGGCGATTTTCGCGATGCTGTCCTCAGTTGACCGCAGAATCTCGGCGCTGAGTTTGAGACGCCACTGGGCGAGGTAGGCCATTGGGGAGTCGCCGAGAAAATGGCGGAAGCGTTCCGCGAGGCGGGTCCGCGAGAGGCCGGTGCGCCGAGCCAGTTCAGCGATGGTCCAGGGATGAGCTGGGTTCTGGTGCATGAGTGCGAGGGCCTGTCCGATGGCGGGGTCGCGGGAACCGGCGAGCCAGCCGGTCTGATCGGGGGGCAGGGATGTGATGTAGCGGCGCAGGGTCTCGGCGAACAGGACTTCGGAGAGCTTCGCAACCACGTGTCCGCTGCCGGCCTCCGCCGCGCCTGCCTCGCCCACCGAAAATTGGATCGAGTTCTTCAGCCATTGCCCGGACGGTTCGTTGGCGACGTGCACCTTCATCAATTTCGGCAGGCCGGCGAGAACGACCTCGCACAGGTTCGGTTCGCAGGACATGAATCCGCACACGAATCGGGTGACTTCTCCGCCGCCTCCGAAATGGGCAACCTTCAGGCCTTCGCTGAGATGCTTGGCGAACACCTTGAAGGAATCCACCGGGCGTTCGGGCGAGCCGTTGCCCAGATAATGCGCGTCTCCGTGGGGGAAGATGACGATATCGCCGGCGGTCAATTCCTCGCGTGTTCCGTCGTCGAGCCTCGCGAATGCGCGGCCTTCGATCAGGAAGTGATAAATGATCAGGTGTTTCGATTGCGGACTAAGTTGAGGCGCAGCAGACTCGGATCGCGCGGACATGAAACACCACGGCGCGGAGAACTCGCCATTGAAGAAGATCGCGCCCTGGAGCCGTACTGCTCGGAGAATCTCGGAAAGTACATCCATCTGGCTTACCTGTGAATTGGGTCTTTGCGTTAAGAATTCAGAACGTTGGATCAAGTATATAAGACCCATTCCGCCGCATAGTAGAACTGGATCGCGAGGTCTGCGTAATCCAGATATCACCATACGAAAAGAGATAGCCGGAGATGAGTGCGATTTTGACAGAGATACAGACGAGCAACCAATTCAGTGACTTGAAAGCTCGCTTGAAGACGACTTGGATGACCGGAGATTACGACGTTTTCTCTCGCTACATGGAGAAGGGCGCGGAAGTGTTTTACCGTAATCTCGGAGTTGCTCCGGGCTCGCGACTGCTCGATGTGGGGTGCGGCGCGGGACAACTCGCGTTGATCGCCGCGCGGGCCGGTGCGCGTGTTACTGGGTGCGACATTGCCACCAACTGGCTCGAGAAGGCGCGCGAACGCGCCGCGGCCGAACGGCTCGACATCCAGTTTGAAGAAGGCGACGCGGAGGCGCTGCCTTACGAGAACGGCGAGTTCGATGCGGCGGTCAGCCTGGTGGGCGCGATGTTTGCGCCGCAGCCGGAGCGCGTTGCGGCCGAGCTTGTGCGGGTGTGCCGGCCCGGCGGAATGATCGCGATGGCGAATTGGACTCCCGGCGGGTTCATCGGGCAAATGTTCAAAGCAATCGCGAAGCATCTCGCGCCGTCCGGAATGCCGTCGCCGGTGCTCTGGGGTGACGAGGACACGGTCCGCGAGCGGTTCGGCGAAGTCACGTCCAAGCTCAAGCTCACGCGGCGCATGTACCGCTTTCAGTATCCGTTTTCGCCCGAAGAGGTCGTCGAATTCTTCCGGGTCAACTACGGTCCGATGGCGAAGGCGTTTGCGGCGTTGGATGCCGATGGGCAGGAGATGCTGCGCAGTGAACTGGTTTTTCTGTGGTCCATTAACAGCACGACGCAGAACGACCGGACGTCAGTCGACGCCGAATACCTCGAAGTGATCGCGACACGCGGCTAAAGAAAGAAGTAAGGAAACAAACCGATTTACGACTTGGATGCTCGGCAACTGATCCGAGCCGGCCGGAGGGGGTAAGCCTCTCCGGCCTCTTTTTTTTGCCGGCTGGTTTGAGCGGGCCGAACTGACGAATCCATCTCCGAACCGGAGATGCCTAGTTTCTGGAGCCTCAACCGGGTTTGGAGGCGGGAACTTTCTCGTCGCGAAACACTTCCGTGCCGGCACGCGCGCCGAGGGCCTCAAGGCCTGCCTTGTCGAATCCTGAACCGGAGTGCGAGATCCTGCCATCCGCCTCGATGACGAAGAGGCTCGGGACGTGGGTGATGCCGAAGGCGTTGCTCAATACATAGCCAGCCGACGCAGGATCCAACACGGTCTTGAAGTGCACGCCGAAGCGTTCGTTGAAGACTTGCGTCAGTTCGGGGGAGTCTTGCGAGACGCCGACCACTTGCAATGAGCCTTGGCTGATCCGGTCGAGGAAGGGAAATGCCAGTTGGCAGGTGGGGCAACTGACCTTGTAGAAGGCCAGCAAAACGGGCCCTTTGGCGACCAGTTCGGCGATGGGTTCGAGGGTGGGGGCCGACTGCCCCGCTTGCAGCATACTCACCCTTCCAGTTTATCAACTGGCCGCGAAATCGATTGGTCAGAATCGCGGAAGATTGCGAATTTCGCGACGCGCCTAATGCAAAAGGGCCGGATTCTGGAGAATCCGGCCCTTTCTGAGTTGCGTTTGACTCGCGACGCTATTCGGCAGCGGCGCCAGCTTTGCTCAGCTTCTCGCGCTGCTCTTTGAGAATCGCTTTGCGGCTGAGCTTCACTTTGTTGCCTTCGATCGCGAGGACCTTGACGAGGATCTGATCGCCTTCGTTCAGTTCGTCGCGGACCTGCTTAATGCGGTTCTCCGAGATCTCGGAGATGTGCAGGAGGCCGTCAGTCCCGGGGAAGATTTCGACGAACGCGCCGAAGTCTACGATGCGGACGACCTTACCCAGATAGGTCTTACCCATTTCGGCGACGGCGCCGATATCGGTGATCATCTGGATGGCCTTGTCCGCGGCCGGACCCTCGGACGCGAACACCTTTACGGTGCCATCGTCTTCGACGTCGATCTTGCAGCCGGTCTGCTCGACGATCGAGCGGATCATCTTGCCGCCAGGTCCGATGAGTTCGCGAATCTTGTCGACCGGAATCTGGAGCGTATAGATGCGCGGAGCATAGGGCGACATCTTCTCGCGCGGCGTATCGAGCACGGCGTTCATTTTGTCGAGGAGGAACAGGCGGGCCTTGCGGGCCTGCTCGAGCGCCTCGGTCAGGATCTTGGACGTGACGTTCGGAACCTTGATGTCCATCTGCAGGGCGGTGACGCCCGCAGAAGTTCCGGTGACCTTGAAATCCATGTCGCCGTAGTGATCTTCGGCGCCGGCGATGTCGGTGAGGACCGCATACTCGTCGCCTTCCTTCACGAGGCCCATGGCGATTCCGGCGACGGCGGCCGGAAGCGGCACACCGGCATCCATCAGAGCGAGCGATCCGCCGCAGACCGAAGCCATGGATGAGGAACCGTTCGATTCGAGGATGTCGCTCACGATTTTCATCGTGTAGGGGAATGCTTTGTCGTCGGGAACGACGGCCGCAAGGGCGCGCTCGGCGAGGGCACCGTGGCCGATTTCGCGGCGGCCGGGTCCGCGCATGAAGCCGACTTCACCGACGCTGAACGGCGGGAAGTTGTAATGCAGCATGAAGCGCTTGGAGGTCTCAAATGTGTCGAGGGGCTCGATGCGCTGCTCGTCGTCTTTGGTGCCGAGCGTGGCGGTCACGAGCGCCTGAGTCTCACCGCGAGTGAAGAGGCAGGAGCCGTGGGTCCGGGGGAGTACACCGACTTCGATGTCGATCTTGCGGATCTCGTCGAAGGCGCGTCCATCGGGACGGCGCTTGGCCTTCAGCATTTCGTCGCGGAAGATGCTTTCCTTGAGGCGGTCGAACAGTTCGGCCGCTTCAGACTGCTTGGTCTCTTCGACCATCGCCTTGGCCTTCTTCTTCGCGGCGGAGACGCGCGCGTAGCTGTCCAGCTTGGCGTACTTCTTGGTGTCCATCGCGTCGGTGAGTTCGGCGC
>JBDTTK010000346.1:0-5334 GCA_039930685.1 Bryobacteraceae bacterium
GCGCGATTGTCGGGGACGAGATTTGGGATCAGCAGTCCGGCGTGCGAATCGAATTGGGTCCGTTGACGCTCGAGCAGTATCGCGACTTCCTCCCGAACGGTTCCGCCTGGGAGCCTTTGAAGGCGATGGCCCGCTTTTTCGCCCGCAGCGAGTTTGATTTTGAAGTGCAGTTGATTCTGGCCAAGGACGAAGTACCCGGCTGTGAATTGGGTTTGGGCGGTTCTGAAGGCGAACGCTCCGCCGGTGAGGTGGCGACGCAATTGGGATGGACCAGTTGGGTGAAAACCGCGCCCCGGGCCGAAGACGCGAGTGATACGATTTTGCAGTTGCAATAGAGAAAATTTTTAAAGGTAGAGGTCGGCATGAGTGTGAACCTGAAGAGCCTGATCGGCAAACTGAACGATGCGACGCGCGGCACGATGGAAGGCGCGGCGGGACTTTGCCTGTCGCGGACCCATTACGACATTGAGGTAGAGCACTTCTTACTGAAGATGCTGGACTTGCCCGACGCGGACCTGGTCAAAATTCTGCGCCATTTTGGCATCGATCCCTCGCGCCTCCAGAAAGAGCTGGAGCGGAGCCTCGACAAGCTAAAGACAGGCAATGCCCGCACCCCGGCATTCTCGCCGACCGTCGTTCGGATGCTCACGGAAGCGTGGACCATCGCCTCGATCGATTTCGGCGCAACCAAGATCCGCACCGGCTACGCCGTGCTTGCCCTGTTGTCGAACGAAGACCTGGCCAGGATCGTACGCGAAGTCTCCAAGGAACTGCAGAAGATTCAGGCCGAATCTCTCAAGAAGGACTTCGCCGCAATCGTCGCAGGTTCGTCCGAGGACGACCTTTTTGACGATGAGCCCGCCGGAGACGCGCCGACCGAAGGCGCCACCAAACGCGGCGGAAAGACCCCGAACCTCGATCAGTTCACCGTCGACATGACGGCCAACGCCCGAGCCGGAAAGATCGACAACGTCCTCGGGCGGGACAAGGAAATTCGCCAGATTATCGATATCCTGATGCGGCGCCGGCAGAATAACCCAATCCTGACCGGTGAAGCGGGCGTCGGAAAGACCGCCGTCGTGGAAGGCTTTGCGCTGCGCATCGCCCAGGGCGATGTTCCTCCGCCGCTCAAAAATGTCACTCTACGTTCACTCGACCTTGCGCTTCTACAGGCGGGCGCGGGCATCAAAGGCGAATTCGAGAATCGATTGAAGGGCCTGATCGCGGAGGTCAAATCTTCCCCCACGCCGATCATCGTCTTTATCGATGAAGCGCACACGATGATCGGAGCCGGCGGTGCGGCCGGCCAGGGCGACGCCGCCAATCTTTTGAAGCCTGCGCTCGCGCGCGGCGAACTGCGGACCATCGCCGCCACCACTTGGAGCGAATACAAGAAGTATTTCGAGAAAGATCCCGCGCTCGCCCGCCGCTTCCAGGTGGTCAAGGTCGAGGAACCGGATGAGCAGGTATGCGCTGTCATGCTTCGCGGCATCACAGGCTCGCTTGAAAAGCACCATAGCGTCCGCATCCTCGATGAAGGCCTCGCCGCGGCGGTCCGCCTATCGCATCGTTATATTGCCGGCCGCCAACTCCCCGACAAGGCCGTGAGCGTTCTCGATACCGCCTGCGCGCGCCTGGCGCTCGGCCAGAACTCGATTCCGGCCGCCCTCGAAGACATGCGCCGCCGCATCGACGACCTTGCCGTGCAGGATCGCGTCCTGACGCGCGAAATGCAAACCGGCGCGGACCATACGGAACGCCTTGGCGAAATCGGCACGGAAAAGTCCGACGTGGAGAGCAAGTACGCCGACCTCAGCGCCCGGTTCGATAAGGAAAAAGAGCTGGTGATGCATCTGCGCGAAATCCGCGCGCGGCTCGAAGGTCAGTTGAAGGAGGGCGAGGCGCCTCCCACCCCGGCCGAATTCGATGCGCTCAAAGCCGAAATGGCGAAGCTCGACGGCGAGCTGATCCAACTGCAGGGCGAAACGCCGTTGATGCGCGTGTGCGTCGACGCGCAAATCATCGGCGAAGTAATCGCCGCCTGGACGGGCATCCCGGTCGGCAACATGCTCAAAGATGAGGTCAAGACCATTCTTGAGCTGGCGGCCCATCTGGGATCCCGCGTCATCGGCCAGGACCATGCGCTCGAAGGCATCAGCCAGCGCATTCAAACTTCGAAGGCTCGCCTCGAAGATCCGAACAAGCCCATCGGCGTTTTCATGCTCGTCGGACCCTCCGGCGTCGGAAAAACCGAAACGGCGCTCGCGCTCTCCGACCTCCTGTATGGAGGTGAGCGCAACATGATCACCATCAATATGTCCGAGTTCCAGGAAGCGCATACCGTCTCGACGTTGAAGGGCTCGCCTCCCGGATATGTTGGCTACGGCGAAGGCGGCGTGCTTACCGAGGCGGTTAGGCGGCGGCCGTATTCCGTCGTGCTGCTCGACGAAGTCGAGAAGGCGCATCCGGATGTCCTCGAATTGTTCTTCCAGGTTTTCGACAAAGGCATGATGGAGGACGGCGAAGGGCGCGAGATCGATTTCAAGAACACCATCATTATCCTGACTTCGAACGCTGCCACCGACACGATGATGAAGCTGGTGGCCGATCCGGAGACCATGCCGAGTCCGGAGGGCCTCGTCAAGGCGATGAAGCCGGAGTTGGACAAGATCTTCAAGCCCGCGTTTCTCGGCCGGCTGGTGACCATTCCCTACTTCCCCATCCGTGATGAGGCGATGCGAACGATCATCCGCCTCAAGTTGGGGAAAATCCAGCGCCGCATGCGGCAGAACCACCGCCTGGAGTTGACCTATGATGATTCCGTCGTCGACGAGATCTCGAAGCGGTGCACGGAAGTCGAGAGCGGCGCCCGTAACGTCGACAACATCCTCACCAACACCCTACTGCCGTCTATTTCCCGCCAGTTGCTGACCAGCATGGCGGAAGGAAACAAGTTAGCGGCTATCCGTGTAGGCGTCGGAGCCGACTCTTCCTTCGTTTACGCGTAGATCGATAGGCGCAGTTCTGGACGGACCCAGCCGGGTCCTTGGGAACTGCGCCAACCGCCCGGAGGCGGAACGCTAGAAATGCCTGATTTCAAAGAAAGCAATCGCCATCTGCACTTGACGACGCCTCTCGGCGCCGACGCGTTGATCCTGAAACGCTTCGTCGGGACGGAATCCATCTCGCAACTGTTCCGTTTCGAACTGTACATGTGCGCGGAGACCGCGACGGACGTGCCCTTTGATCAGCTTCTCGGGCAGCCCGTAACGTTTGGCGTGGCGGGAGAACTCCAGAAGCGCGACTTTCACGGCATCATTGCCGCGATGAGCCAACTGCACCGGGATAACACCTTCACGCATTACGAAGCCGTGGTCGTTCCCCAGCTCTGGATCCTCACGCAAAAAATTCAGAGCCGGATCTTCCAGCAGAAAAGCATTCCCGACATTCTCGAAAAGGTGCTGACAGGCCTGGACGTGAAGTATCAGTTGCAGGAAACCTACGAGCCGCGCGAATACGTCACGCAATACCACGAGAGTGATTTCGCATTCGCATCCCGCCTCATGGAGGAAGAAGGCATTTTCTATTTCTTCGACCATCAAGACGGACAGAAGATGGTGGTCGCCGACTCGCCGCAGTCGCACCCGGATCTCGCCGGGCCATCAACCACCGTTCACTACGAGAAAGTTCAGGGCGGCTTTCGCGACGAAGAACGAGCGTACGAGTGGACCAAACAGCAGGAACTGCGCTCAGGCAAGTACACGCTGTGGGACCACACGTTCGAGATCCCGCATAAGCACCTCGATGCCGACAAGTCGACGACTCCCACGCTGACCGTCGGAACCAAGACGCATAAGCTCAAGGTGGCCGGAAACGACCAATGGGAAATCTACGAGTACCCCGGCGAATACGCCAAGCGCTTCGATGGAATCGACAAAAGCGGCGGCGAGCAGGCTGCTGAGATTCAGAAGATTTTTAAGGACAATACCCGCACCGTCAAGTTGCGCATGCAGGGAACCGAAACCCCGATGATCCTCATCCGGGGAGCCGGAACCGTGCGTCACATGTCCGCCGGCTTCAAGTTCACGCTCGATCGCCACTTCGACGCGAATGGCAAGTACACGATCACGGCTGTGTACCACGATGCGTTCGAGGCCGATTTTCAGGGCGGAGAGCGCCGCGGCGACGAGCCTCACTACAAGAACTCGTTCACCTGCATCCCTTTTGACACGAGCTTTCCGTACCGCCCTGCCCGGACGACGCCGCGCCCCAAAATCATTGGAGCGCAGACCGCCGTAGTGGTCGGACCCTCCGGTGAAGAGATCTTCACTGACAAATACAGCCGCATTAAAGCGCAATTCCACTGGGATCGCGAAGGCAAGTACGACAACAATTCGTCATGCTGGATGCGCGTCGGCACGCCGTGGGCCGGCAAGAACTGGGGTATGATCCACATCCCCCGCATCGGGCAGGAAGTGATCGTCGAGTTCCTCGAAGGCGATCCTGACCGGCCCATCATCGTCGGCAGCGTGTACAACGCCGAGATGATGCCTCCCTATAAGCTTCCGGACAACAAGACCCAAAGCGGACTCAAATCCCGTAGCACGAAGGGCGGCTCGCCTGACAATTTCAACGAGATCCGGTTCGAAGACAAGATAGGCGAGGAAGAACTGTACATCCACGCCGAGAAAAATCAGACCAACGAAGTCGAAAAGGACGAAACCACCTGGGTCGGCAAAGACCGTCACGAAACAGTCGACCATGACGAAACCATCCTGATCCAGAACGACCGCACCGAAACAGTTGCCAACGACGAGCGCGTTCACATCAAGAAGAACCGCCATAACAAGATTGATTCCGACCACAACGAAAAAATCGGCGGTAGCCATTCGGTCTCCGTGGGCATGGACACGCAAATCAAATCTGGCATGAAGCATCAGGTGGAAGCCGGCATGGAAGTCCATATCAAAGGCGGGATGAAGGTGGTGGTCGAAGCTGGGATGCAGCTCACTCTGAAGGCAGGGAGCGGCTTCGTGGACATTAACCCGGCAGGCGTCGTGATCTCAGGGCCGATGGTTCTCATCAACTCCGGCGGCGCCGCTGGCGCAGGGTCTGGGTGCAACCCGGCGTCACCGGATATCAAAGAGCCGAAGGCGATCGAAGCGGTGACGGTTGCGAAACAGACCTCCAAGCGAGCCGAACTGATCATGCCCGCGGTTTCCGCTGTCGTCAACAACGCCGCGCAGCAGGCGATGGGGGGAATGTCACAAGCCGCGGCCGCCGCTCTTGGCGCTATGAACCAGATGGGCCAAATGGCGCCGGGTGTCGCGAGCC
>JBDTTK010000347.1:0-5327 GCA_039930685.1 Bryobacteraceae bacterium
GATCACCACGGAATAGAGCGCGAGGTGGAACGCTCCTCCGTACGAAAAGGCAAGGAAGAGCAGGGAAGACGAGAACCCGCCGACGAGGCCCACCATGAGTTCGATGGTGATAAACCGCGCAACGAGTCCGCGAATGATAAACCGCGAAAGCCAACTGCCGACTCCCATCGCGAACAGGTAGCTGCCGATGACGGTCGAGAACTGGAGGATGGAATCCCCGAGCAGATAGCTCGCGAGTGTCCCGGCGATGAGTTCGTAAATGAGGCCGCAGGCGGCGATCAGGAAAACGGAGAGAAAAAGTACGAAAGACACGTTTAGGAGCTTACGGATTCCGGACCAGGATCTTTGGATACGAACAGCACGATGCCTGGATGACCGCGCTCTCCGATACGCGCCACGGAATTACCGCTGCACCGCGACCGGGGGGAGCGGTCGCGGCCATTCCTGGTGCGTGCGGTCACCCTAGTGGACCGCGGAGGCGATGATGATGCACAGACCGAGCGCCGTGGCGCCGACCATGATCGCAAGCGCCACGTTCTTGTCTTCGCAAATCTCCTTCCACAGGTCGTATGGCGTGAGCCAGTCGACGAAGGCAAAGGATGCGGCGAAGATGACGATGCCGAGCAAGGCATAGACGACCGCGTTGACAAAGTGGCCAATCTGAAAATCAACCATGGCTATTTTCCTCCCGTGTACCGCGAGTAATAAGCATAATGCGACCGGTACGCGCCTGGATTGTCGCGCACGGTCTTGGGAACGTTCTTCACAATGTCAGGTCTTGGAGACATCCAGCCCTGCATGCCGCCGTAGCTGGCCATGCCAAGGAGTCCGATTCCGTACAACAGATAGATAGGGTGAGAAAACATGGTCTGGTTCCTTTGGGGCTAATCGTCGTCGTCATCCGACGAGGAGGAAGAGGATGCGGTGGCGTAATCGCTTTCCTGCCAACGGCGGTTGTTGAAAGAAGCCGCCTGAATTGCTCGAACGATCGGCGGAATCGGAAGCAAGATGATCACGATCCAGAAAAGGGCGAAGCTCGGCACATCGTTCTTCAGGATCAGTTCGTAGTTCATCGCGATCGGCGCGTACGGCTTGCCGGTCGCCGGTGACACGTAGCTGGTGGCTTTGGCCTTGTCCATTTCCGGCTCGACGCGCAAGTAGTAGTGGCCGGCCGGAATTCTCGGGACCATGACGCTGTCGCCTGCCGAACCCTCCGTCCACGATCCATCGCTGTCGGACCCGTAGTAGTAGCTCATCTCTTTGCCAAAGTTATACGCGGTCCCCGTATCGTCGTTGATAAGGGCAAAGTTGAAGTAGGCCCAGCTGTTCGAGAGGCTCGTCTTAATCGTCAGTTCGACGTTGCTGGTGCTCTTCAGCTCGAAGACCGGCGTGACGAAAGACGGTTCGCCATTGCCCGGCGCAAACGCGTACTTCTGATCGAAGACCACTCCGCCCCTGGCCATACCGGACATGATAATCGCTGCGAACGCCAGAGACACCATCAGGAAGAACATCAGCAGCCACAGGCCGCGGACCTTGCCTTCATAGGGCGACGGCTGATTCGCGTAGACGCCTACCGCGGACGGCGCCGACCCCGGAAGCTTGAATCCTTGCCAGATTTCGGAACCCGGCGTGTACTCCCCAAGCGACCACGTAATCTCGTCGGACGTCGTTTCGGCGGAGAGCATATAGGGCGGCGCGACGTAATCGTCGGCGCCAACAATCTCGCCCAACTGCACCTTCCAGGGAAACTCGCCGAGCACGAACGACGTATCCGCGTTCGCGTGTTGGAAATGTTTGTACGTGAGGTCCTTGTACTTGACGCCCGGCCGGATGCCGATCACCGGCTCCGGAATCGATTCGATCGTGGTGACGAAGTTCCAATGGCCCTGATACTCGGTCAGATAACGGAAGCCCTTGTAGGGATTGAATAGAACGTACTCGGTCCATTCGTACGTGGTGCCGTCGACCACAATCGCCCGAGTCTGAAACCCGATGAGGTCCCAGTCCGCGCCCTTCAGATGACCGCGCGATCCCAGCGGGATCAGCGGCATCCGCGTCATCTTCTGCTGGAATTGCCCCAGCAGTTTGACGTTGGGCTCGGATGTGTCGAGCATCGATCCGCAACTCGGGCACGTCACCCGCAGCGTGTACGCGAAGCCCTTCAGCTCGACTGCGTTCCCGCAGTTCGGACAGTTGAGTCCTTTGGCCTTGACCACCGGCGCAGTCACCATGGGCGTCATCAGTAACGGCCCCCCGATGTCGCTTGACCGGTCAGCGTCCAGCCTTCAAACTCCCGGACGTTCTTCAAGTTCAGTTCTTCATAAGGGACAGATTCGCCGATGAACAGCAGCGGCGGATTCTCCGAGTAGTCCAGCGTTCCGAACTGCCCCGTCCGTGTCCGCATATCGATGAAGCTGACCTGCGTCTTGTCCCAGAACTGAAACGGCAATTCGCCTTGCACGCCGCGGTACCTGGCTTGCGTCCGCGTAGTAACTTCGAAGTCGATACCGCCAAAATTGAAGTGCGCGCCGCGATATGCCTCCGACGGCGAAGGCAATGGCTGCGGCGGTTGCAGAAACGAAATGGCGTAGCTCGCCTGCGCATCCGAAATCCAGCCGGAACTGCCATCGCTAAACACGGCGTGCCATTCGTTCCAGACGCCCAGCTCGAATTCGTAAATGATGCGCCCGATTACCTGAAACCCGCGGCCTCGCCAGTTGCCTTCGGTCAGGATCTGAATCGGCGACGCGTCCGGGGGCAGGTCGGCGACCTCGCCCACCTTGCGGATGTCCAAATCCGACCGGACCAGGATCGACTTACAGAATTCGCACGTAGTCTGGACGGCGCTCGACCAGAGGAACCGCACTGGTGCGCCGCAGTTGGGGCAGAATGCGTTGGGCTGACTCATCTATTCTGTCGTCTCTCGCGCGATCTTCAAACCGGCCTGCCCGTGCCCGGCTCCTACCAGTTCCTCTTTCGATTCGTTCCGGGCATATGGACGATCCAAGCGCCGAACCTGAACGGAATCGGCTCCGAACGAACTCTTGAAATATTCGGCGAAGTCCCATTCCGGCCGCGGCCGGCAGCAGAATACATTCAAGCACAACGAGCCATACTCCGGGAAGGTATGGCAAGCGATGTGCGATTCGGACAGCAGTGTCATCCCCGTCATTCCACCGGTCACGGGAAACTGATGCCACAGCGGATCGCCCACCGGATGCAAGTCGAGCGCCTGGCAAAGGCGCTCGAACATCGCTTGCAATTTACCGGGATCGGCGAGGCTCTCCGGATCGCATCCGTGAGCCTCGACAATCCATTCGCATCCGGAAGGAATCATTGCTGGCGCCGGCTACTGCGCCCCTCCGCATTCCGGGCAGAACTTCGCCGCTCTCGCAATCTTGTTTCCGCAATTGCTACAGAACTTCGTCTCGCCCGCCGGAGCCGCAACCGGCGCAACTGGCGCTACCGGAGCCGCACCTGCCGGAGCCGGTGCCGGAGGAGGCTGTTGCGGCGGCTGTTGCCCCCCGCCCATGCCGCCCTGCAGCGCGTTGGTCATTTGCTGCGCCATCGCCATGCCCGCGCCCAGTCCGACGCCGATGCCGGCGATTCCGCCGCCTTCATTGGCCGCCGCGATCGGCATCGAGTTCGCCACCTGATACTGCGTATAGCGATTCATATCGCCCATCATGTTCATGCCGATGCGCGTGTCGAGCAGCTTTTGCAGCTCTTCCGGCAGCGACAGATTCTCAACGATGAACGAATCGAGCTGCAGCCCGTAATCCGCGAACATCGGCCGCAGCTGATCGGCGATCTTGTTGCCGAGCTCCATCTGGTTCGCTGCCATGTCGAGGAACGGAACCTGGCTGGCTGCGAACGCGGCCGTCATGCCGCCCACGATCGAATTCTTCAGCTGACCTTCGATTTCCGCGACCGTGTACGTCTCGCGCGTGCCGCTGACCTTGGTGTGGAACGCCCGCGGATTCACAATGTGCCACGAATAGATTCCGTAGCCGCGCATGCGAACCATGCCGAAATCCTTATCGCGAATCGTAATCGGAGTCGCCGTGCCCCATCGCTGATTCAGCTGTTGGCGGCTCGAGAAGAAGTAGACGTCGCTCTTGAACGGGCTCTGGAACATCTTGTCCCAGTTCATGAGGTTCGTGAGCAACGGCAGGGTCTGCGTGTTGAGCGTGTAAAGACCCGGTCCAAAAACGTCGGCCATCCGCCCTTCGTTCACGAAGCCGGACATCTGCGATTCACGAACGGTAAGTTTGGCGCCGTTCTGAATCTCCATGTCCTGCATGGGGTAGCGGTACGCCAGCACGCCATCCGTCTGCTCGGTCCAGTGGATGACGTCGATAAATTGCTTCTTGAGGAAGTCCTTGAGAATGGACATAGATAGTACGATCCCCTCCGTGTTGCACCTGGCGGCGAATCAAAGTCTGCCGCCGTTAAGCATAACGCAAAGAAGGGGCGAAATGTTCCGCTATTCGGCGATCGGGCGCATCGCCGCCCACCAGCGAAAGCGTGCTCTAAATAGGAAGGAAAAACGTGCAGAACCCGACGATTCGCATCCTCGGCGCCGGACCAGCCGGAGCGTCAGCCGCCATCGCGGCTGCTCTCGAAGGCGCGCGCGTCGAGATTGCCGACAAGAGTGCCTTCCCCAGGCACAAGGTCTGCGGCGAGTTCTTTTCGCCCGGAGCCATCCCGGTGCTCGACCGCCTGGGGGTCCGGTTCTTCGAAGCCGGCGCGGTTCCCATCCGGCGCATGTCGATTCACTTTGGCGCGCGCAAGGCGAAGTCTGCGGCACTGCCCGAAACCGCGTGGGGCTTGAGCCGCCGTACCTTCGACTCCCTGCTCCACACCCGGCTCGCGGAACTTGGCGTTGCCATCCAGCGCGGCTCGCTGGCGGTCCCGCACGTCACCGCCGCGGGGCGCGACGCGGTGGACCGCGCTCGTGGCAAGCGCCTCTTCGGCTTCAAGGCGCACTACCGCGGCCCGGTCAACGACGCCGTGGAGCTGTACTTCTTCGAAGGCTGCTACGTCGGCGTCTGCGCGATCGAAGGAGGCCTTACGAACGTCTGCGGACTGGGTCCGGAGAGCGTGCTCAAGCGATTCGCCTTCGAGTTCGACGCGTTGATCGCAAAGTCGGCGCCCCTGAAGGAACGCCTGCACGGCGCGACGCGCGAAATCGACTGGCTCGCCACCGGCCCCCTCGTGTTCGGCAATCGCTTCCGCGAACGGGTCCGCGAGGGCGTCTTCGCCGCCGGCGACGCCTTGAGCTTCGTCGACCCGTTTACCGGCTCCGGCTTGCTGACGGCAGT
>JBDTTK010000348.1:0-5320 GCA_039930685.1 Bryobacteraceae bacterium
GATGACCGTGGCCGGCGTCCTTCCGCCCACATTCGATTTTGGCGCCGTTTTCGCACCGGGGACCAAAATCGACGTATTCGTTCCCGTCGTGATGGATGAGATGCGGAATTGGGGCAACACGCTGGCGCTGATCGGACGCCTGAGGCCGGGAGTCTCAGCGGGACAGGCACAAGCGGAAGCTAACATTCTAATGCCGCAACTCAAGGAGGCCCACAAGTGGTGGGGCGACTATACGTCCGACATCACCGATCTCAAGGAATTCGTCACCGGAAAGCTTCGACGGTCCATGATCGCGTTGTGGTCCGCTGTCGGGCTGATTCTGTTGATCGTGTGCGTCAACATCTCGAATCTCATTCAGGCGCGAGCGGCCGCCCGCAGCAAGGAGTTCGCATTACGCAGTGCCCTAGGAGCCGGCCGTGGACGGCTGATCCGCCAGTTGCTCACCGAAAGCATCGTGCTGTCGGGTACGGGCGCATTGCTCGGACTGGGGTTGGCATATGCGATCACGCGCTATCTGGCGCACCAGGGGTCGATCGGGCTGCCGCTGCTCAGCACTGTGACGATCGACGGATCCGCGTTGCTGTGGACGCTGATGATCACCGTCAGCGTCGCGATCATCTTCGGCCTCGTCCCGATTGTCCGGATTTCGGGCAGGAATTTGCAATCCGCTCTCAAAGACAGCGGACCGGGCATGAGCGGGGGCCGAAGTCACGAGCGCCTGCGCGCCGTCCTGGTGGTCTCCGAAGTGGCGCTGGCTTGCGTGCTCCTGGTCGGCGCCGGACTGCTTCTGCGAAGCTTCGTTCGATTGCTGGATGTGGATCTCGGATTCCAGCCGAGTCGGGCGGCCGTGATTCAGGTGGATTATGAGGGCGCAAACAATCCGGATCGCCGAGGCCCCGTCCTGCAAGAAATGCTGCGAAACATAGAGGCCATCCCCGGAGTCGAAGCGGCGGGTGTCGCGGACATGCTTCCGCTTGGGCGCAACCGGTCCTGGGGCCTTAACGCCAAGGGCGTGACCTATCCGAAGGAAGAAACCCTGACGGCGATTGTCCGTGTTGTAACTCCGGGATACCTCGGTGCAATGGGGATGCGGATTCTGAATGGCCGCGATTTCAATTGGCAGGATCAACCGAAGAGTGAGCGCGTCATGATCCTCAATCAGGCTGCTGCCCGGCGCTTCTTTCATATGGACGCTCCGGTCGGCCGCCCCGGCCGCCAAGGCCGCGGCGACGACGTCCGCGTGATCGGCGTGATCGCCGACGTGCGCGAGCATGGCCTGGACTCGGCGCCGGAGCCGGAGATGTATCTGCCGGTGACGCAGGCGAGTCCCGAAGGCGCGGAACTCGTGGTCCGAACCCGCCTGGCGCCCGAATCCCTCGGACCGGTCGTCATGAAAACGCTGCGTCAACTGAATCCGGCTCAGCCAGCGGCGGAATTTCGCCCGCTGCAGCACATCGTGGACCGCTCCGTGTCGCCGCGCCGGTTTTTCGTGCTGCTCGTTGGGAGCTTCGCCGCACTCGGACTGATCCTCGCGTCGCTCGGAATCTACGGCGTCATTTCGTACTCGGTTACGCGCCAGACGCAGGAGATTGGCATCCGGATGGCGCTGGGCGCATCCGCCCCTCAAGTGCAGCGAACCGTCATCGGCGGAGCGCTTCGGCTAACCGCGATCGGCGTTGCCATCGGAAGCATCGCGGCACTGGGCGTCGGCAAGTGGATCGAATCTATGCTGTACGGCACGGAACCGACCGACCTCGGCACGTTCGCCGGAATCATTCTGTTGCTGGGAACGGTGGCGTTCATCGCCGGATACATTCCAGCGCGCCGCGCATCGCGCATCGATCCGATGATCGCGTTGCGGACCAGTTGACCTATCGGACGCCGTCGGGATCGGCTACCGTCGCCGATCCCAAAAGTCCGTGGGCCGGTCGTCGGACCGCAATGCGTCCGCGTCCACCCAGTAGTGGTCGCCGAACGGCTTTTTCGTCGGCCAGACTTCGTCCAGCGTCGACGCCTGCCACAGACGCCCCGCCTTCATCACGTACGCGATCTTCGCGGTGTTGTGGATGTCGGCCAGCGGATCGGCATCGAGCACCATCAGGTCGCCGAGCTTGCCGACCGTAATCGAGCCGAGGTCCTTCTCGACGCCCAGGAAGTGCGCTCCGTGGAGGCTGGCGACTTCGAGCGCGCCCATCGGCCCGAGGGCGGACGCGGCCATCCAGGTCTCCCAATGCGATCCGATTCCGTGCTGCTGCCCGTGCGAGCCGATTGCGCCGTAGCCGCCATTCGCGATGATGTCGGCCAGACCCTGCGCGATCATCGGATAGCTATAGTCAGTGACCGGGCGGAGGAGCCGGCGGCGCGTGTTCGGAATCAGGTTCCGCCACGGGAGCCACTGGCGGGCCTTTTCGTCCTTCCAGACGTCGGACTGCTGCCACCAGTATTCTTCGTTCCAGGGTCCGGCGCCACCGACGATGAAGGTCGGCGAATAAACTGCTTTGGCCGTGCCAAAGAACTTGGCCGCGTCGCTGTAGAGCGGTGCGTAGCTCATCGGATGCTCAAAGCCGGTCTGGCCGTCGATAATCATGCCCAGGTTGTATTCGAGCGAATCGCCTTCGGCGGTGACCATGGCTCCGCGCTTGCGGGCGGCTTCGGTGACCCACTGCCGTTGATCGCGCCGGGGCTGAAGGTATTGCTTGATCGAGACCGCGCCCCACGACGAGAGGCGGTTCACGTTGTTCTCCGTTACCTCCAGGCTGGTGAGTTCGTTCTGCCGCGAGCCGTCGCCGTTGTAGACCGGATCTCCCGTTGAGAAGATGCGCGGACCCATGACCAGCCCTGCCTCCACCAGTTCGCCGGTGGGGAACACATTCTGCGACCAGACGGAGTTGTCGAGCGTGGTTGTGACGCCGTAGGCGAGGTAGATCGCCGTCTCCCAATTGTGAGGTGGAACTTCGCCGGCGTTCTCGCGGTGATGGTGTGCGTGCATGTCGACCCAACTCGGAATGATCGTCTTTCCGCCGGCGTCAATGACGGTGGCGCCCGTTGTCGAGCAGTCGCCGACGCAGGCGATGCGTCCGTCCTTCACGACCACCGTTCCGCGTTCGATGACCTTGCGGTTATCCAGCGTGACGATCTTCGCGTTCGTGAGCGCGACGGAGCCCTTTGGAATATCGCGCGGCTGCGCCAGGGTGATGTTCATCGTATCCGTCTTGTCGGTATCCACGTGATACGTGTAGTGCTTCGCGCCGGATCCAAACTCGACCGTGTTGGCATCGCGCCAGTGGACGAACATGCCGCCATCTTTCGAGAGCGCCTTGATCGCGAACTTGCCCTTCTTTTTGTCTCCCTGCAGCGGCTGCGCCCCGATGCCGTTCCAGTAGAACGGCGTCAGGTACACGTTGTCGCCTTCCTGAAACGCGACGTGCTTTCCATCCGGTGAGATGACGGCTTCGTCGGCGAACGCGAACTTCATGTGGACTCGGCGGTCGCTGCCGTCGGGCTTAACGGAAACGAAATCGGTGACGCCCTGCTCTCGCCCGTCGCGGCGCTCGGTCGTGAATTCGGGGAAGAAGATGCGGCCTTCGGGTCCATAGCCTGGCTGCATGATCGACCGGCGTCCACCCGCCGACTTGTCGACCGCGACCACCGTAGCGGCTCCTCCGCTGGCGGGTACGCGCACGATCTCGTACCAGGGATTTTCGACCAATGTGCGGCCGCGAAACGTCTCGCCGGACCCCCGCGCGAGAACCAGTTCCCGTCCATCGGGAGACCATGCCACCTGCGCGTATTCCGCAGGAGTCGTAGTCACTTGCCGCGGGGCGCCGCCGGCAGCGGGGCTAATCCACACATGCCCGGCGCGCTGTTCCTCCCAGGTCGTAAACGCGATCGACTGGCCGTCCGGCGACCACGCGGGCGAATACTCGAAGATGTGCGCCGCCAGATTGGTTAGGCGGCGGGGTGAAGCTTCGTTGTCCGAAATCCAGATTTTGCCGAATGCCTGGAACACGAGCTTCGATCCGTAAGCGCCCGGCCAGCGCGCGAACCGCATGGTCACCGGGCCTTCGCTCAGCGGGACAGCCTTGTAGGCAATCTCCGACAGCGTCCGGTCGACTTTCGCGTTAAACGCGATGGTGTCCACGCGTCCGCTCGCGACATCCAACTTGCGAATCTTGCCGCCCTGCGAAATCAGGATGGACTTAGAATCGTGCGCCCAGACGTAGCCGGGCAGCACGCGCCACGTCTTCATGCCTTCGGCCATGTCCATTTCAATGGGATCCATCACGACGCGCTCGGCGCCGGTGTCGAGGTTGCGGAGCATCAGCGCGGTCCGCGGACCGAACTTGTGGCCCTTGTACGAAATGGTCCCGTCAGGGATGCGGCGCGCGAAGGTTAGCCAATGGCCGTCGGGTGACGCTTCGGGCGCGACGCCTCCGCCCGAAGACGCGCGCGACTGCTGGGCATTGCTTCCGGAAGTGACGTCGTCGATACGGCCCGTCTTCAACTCCACGCGCTTGATCTGCTGGCAGCCTTGGACCGCGTCCTGCTGACCGCTCTGGCGGCCCTCGCAGACGACGGAATGAAAGTAGACGTAGCGGCCGTCGGGCGAAACGGAGGGCCATGCGGCTCCGCGCGCGGCGGTTCCGGAAACGACTTCAACGCCTTCGCCGCCGTCCTTGTGATACATCCAGAGTCCATTGCCCGGGGCCGCCGGACCGCCGCCGCGATTGCCGACATTGGTGCGGCGCACCAGGATGAACTGGCTGTCCGGCGTCCAAGCCGGCTCGAAGACGCGGACATCCTTGTTCGCAAACACGGCTCGCGCCCGCGAGCCGTCCGCGTTCATGATCCACAGGTTGTTCTGTC
The DNA here is from genome assembly GCA_039930685.1 of Bryobacteraceae bacterium. Taxonomy (GTDB): domain Bacteria; phylum Acidobacteriota; class Terriglobia; order Bryobacterales; family Bryobacteraceae; genus JBBQWZ01. Next base: position 4,867 of record JBDTTK010000348.1, read on the forward strand.
CGCTGCGATCCGAGACAAACGCGATCGACTTTCCATCCGGCGAGTAGCGCGGATGGAAGTTCAAAGCCGCGCCGCTCGACTGTGTGAGGCACTCGGCTTCGCCGCCGTCGACGGGCATGCGGTAGATGTGCGCGAGCAGATCGAAGACGATCCACTTGCCGTCGGGCGAGAGGTCGACCGACATCCAGGTACCTTCCTGGGTCGAGAAGCTGACGTTGCGGGTCTTGCCGCGCGTTTGGGTCGTGTCCCAGGAGGCTTCTTTGGCAGGCGGCTGGGCGAGAGCGAGGGACAGCGGGAGTAGGATCGCAAGAGTGCGTGTCATGATGCTTGGCCTGTCATTATACGTGGTCAATCCATCGTCGAGCCGCTGTCTACCGAGCCGCCGCGATAGACTCAAGGGCCTATGCGGAATCCGACGGATCGGCGAGCTTTCTTTCGATCCTTCGCTAGCTTG
>JBDTTK010000349.1:0-5298 GCA_039930685.1 Bryobacteraceae bacterium
AGGGTTTAACCGCCGTGCTCAGTTCGAGAATCGTGTACTTGAAGTGAAACCAGAGCGAGTTTGGAATCGTAAGATCGCGCGATCGAACGATCTCAAAATTTTCGGCGCGCGGATCGAAACAACCGTCCACCTCATCCACGAGAATCACAAAGCGTTGCGACAGCGGATGGTGCTCCGCGGCCGAATTCATGAGCACGCGGGCGAATGCAAGATAGTTCTTCGCGACAATCGTGAAGATGGCGGTTCCGTCGTGCATGCTCGCTGGCTCCGATAACTGTAACGGAATCCGATCTCGAATGCTTCCCGCCGAACCCCGAAGCGCCGCGGTTCAACCGCGCGCCAGTTGTCGGCGTCCCGCATCTCGGCGTTCCAATCGCCAGAGTGCCAGCCCCATAATGAGCGCCACGATCGCATCCGTAATTTCCGGCGTTCTGCCCGGCAGGTAGATCTGGACGCCCTCTGTCACGGCGAGCGGGATCGCCACCGAAAACGAACTGACCAGCCAAGTTGCCGGCGTTTGCCGCCACAGCCAAATCACGGATCCGAAGAGAAAAGCCTTTCCCAGCAGCACCAGGAACGCCGCGTCCCAACTCGATGACAGCGAGGGCAGGAAGGGAATCCAGCAAAACGGCTGCGGCTCGGTGCCGGTCCGCCACGGAAGCAATTGCGCCAGCACGAGCGCAGCCAGCGCGGCCGATGCGATTGCCGGGGCGGGCCTCGGGAACCGTCGAAACAGGCCCCACAGCAAGGCGCCGAGAATCGCCCCCGCCAGTTCCGAACCCGACATCGTGCGATGCAGAATAACGAGCTTGAGCGGAATCAGCAGCAGGCTGATTGCTCCGATTTGGGCGGCGCGCCGCGGACCCGCCAGGTACTCCAGCAGCACAAACACCGCGAGCCAGGCTCCAGTGGCCTCCAGAAAGTCCCGGATCGGCCATCCGCCTGCCGTCACCAAAACCGTCAGCTTTTGGCGGAGCGTGTATTGGGACAGCGAAGGAAAGAAGGGAAACAGTTCCCGCCCCGCCCACAAGTAGAGCAACGCGATTGGCCCCGACACGCGGAACGCCACCCCGACTCCTGATACTGCTCCCGTAATCGCTTTGGGAAATGTGGTGGCGATCAGAACTCCGGCGGCCGTGCCCGCCGCATTGCACAACACGTCGTACAAGCTGGTCGTGCGCGACCTGTCAAACAGTTGGACGTACTCGATCGATCCGGAAAGCAGCACTCCTGCGGCGAGCGTCATCGCTCCCCGCGTCATCGCGCTCCACTTGGCGCCGATCGAGAAAAAACACACCATCCCGAACGGAACGTACAAGGCGATGTTTACCACCGTATCGCGGAACGTGAAGCGGTCAAAGTCATGAGGCCACGACTGCAAGAAGATCGCGAACAAAGAACCGTTGATTTGCCGGTCGTAGAATTGCCACGGGTAGAACGAACCGTACAGGATCAGCACCACGACGGCGACGAGGACTCGTTTCAACTCATCATCCTGGGAGCGCGCTAAAGGTCCTTCCGCATCAACCGGTGCGGAATGCGGCCGAACAGCACAGCCGACGGACCCGTCTCCGCATAGCCGTGCTTCGAATAGAACGGCACCGCCGTCTCGCGGGCGTTCAAGACGATATGGGTTGCGCCCCGCGCAGCGGCGCGGAGCTCAAGCTCGTCCAGAATGGCGCCGCCGATTCCTTGACCGGCAAGCCCATTGTCGACCGCCATATAACGAATCTGGGCCTCTTCGGGGGAAATAAAATGGATCCGCCCGACGCCAACGAGCACGCCGTCGCGCCACGCCCCTAGATGAGTCGCTTCCTGCTCAAATTGGTCCCGTTCACTGTCCTTCGATTGGGCCCAGGGCTCTCGCAGAATGCGCCAGCGTAGGTCGTAGTACTGCGAATACTCGGATTCGTTCCTTGGTTCGCGTACGTTCAGGGTCATGCTGCCAAAAGAGTCACCACGTCTCCCCGTGGTGATTTATATTAGCGTAGGCAGGCTGTCCCATGCCCTCAACGTGGGGCCCCAGCCGTAATCCTCCGGCGGAACCTGCCTCTTTCTGTCCTCACCCCTCATTTTCCAAAGGAAAATCCGGTTTCTTTTGGAACTTTCGCCCCGGGGAACCCGATATCCTACCAGTAGCCCGATGATGAGCGTCCTACAAACTGTTGGCTCAACCGGCCATCGATCTCAGGCAGGGAGCGGCCGCCGCCAGGTGGCGCACCGCGGCGCGGCACGCCAATGGTTTGCAAGGAGTAATCACCGATCATGAGCGTCGTCATGACCGAGGCGGCACAGGATATTTCCTTGCTCGCTCAGACACTTACAGGCGATGAATCCGCTTTTACCGCCTTGTACCGGCGGCGTCAGTCCGCGATCTATCGCTTCGCCCTTCAGATGAGCGGAAGCGTCGTCGTTGCCGAGGAAGTGACACAGGACACGTTCATGACCCTGATTCATGACGGCCATCGCTTCGACGCCTCGCGCGGGACGCTGCTCTCGTTCCTGTTTGGGATCGCCCGGAACCTGGTCCTTCGAACCCTGGAGCGCGACCGTTCAAACCGGTATGTCGCCCTCGACGACTCCCCCGCCGAGCACGCCGAAACATCGGCAATTGGTCCTTTGGACGACCTCACTCGCCGTGAATCGGTGGCCGCGGTCCGCCGGGCGGTCCTCAGCCTGCCGGAAACATATCGTGAAGTCGTGGTCCTGTGCGACCTCGAGGAAGTCAGCTACGCCGATGCGGCCGAAGTGCTCGGCTGCGCCATCGGAACGGTCCGCTCCCGCCTGCATCGCGGACGCGCGATGCTGCTCGAGAAGCTCCGGATCTGGAGGGCGCCGGTCGCGGCGACCCAGGCCGAATTCGGCAGAACGGAGGCGTGCCTCCTATGAAACCGCCGAATACCGGTAGCACCCGGATGGGCCGTGAGGCGGCAAGCCGTGAAGAACGTGGGTTGCCTCCTGAACTGTTGCCTCCTGAACTTTTGAATGTCGGGTTGGATGTTGACATGAATTGCCGAGAGTTCGAAGAATTGGTCCGTGAAATCGCCGTCGGAGATCCATCCGTGGATCCGGCCGTGAGCCGCGCCGCCGCTGAACACAGCGCAGGCTGCGCGGCGTGCGGCGCCCGCCTCATCGCCGAACATCGGCTAACCGGCGCATTGCGTGCTCTCTCCGTCTCGGTCCGCACGCGGGAAACAAATCTGTCGGATGCCGTCGCGCCGCCGGTACTGGCGATGGAGAATCGCCTGCTCGACGCCTTCCGTGTTCACCGGGAGCAAACCTCGAATCGTGTTTCCGTCGCACCGAAGCCTGTCGTACGAAAGCCAAACGTCATCGCCTTGAAACCCGCCGGACGCCCCCGGGTTTTTTGGCCCGTCGCGATCGCCGCCGCGGCCGCCATCGTGGCGATCTTCGTCAGCCTTCGGACCGAAACCAGCGTTGGCGAACCCGCGCGGCCGGTCGTCGCCAGGCAGACTCCGCCCGTTCGCGAGCAGGTGAAGAATCCGCTCTCGCCGGATCCGGGCTCCGAACCCTCGACGCAAGCGGCCGCCTCAGGCCGGCGCATTGAGTCGCTTCCTGTTCGCCGCCAACCAGCGCCACAGCGCCGTCAACCGCAAATGGTCGCCACCGAATTCGTTCCTTTGCAGCGCGGCGATGTCATGGAACCCATGGATCGCGGTCAATTGGTCCGTGTGCAGGTCCCGCGCATGGCCATGCGCAACGCCGGCTTCCCGGTCCGGGAAGACCGCCTCAGCGAACCGGTACTCGCCGACGTGCTCGTCGGTGAAGACGGCACGGCGCGCGGCATCCGTTTTGTAAAGTTCACACAGTGACCGGAATTTAGCCTATTTCCCGAAGAGGTTTCCATATGATCAAGTCGTTACGCACGTCGCTCCTTACTGGCGCCTTCGCCGCGCTGGCTGTGGTTCCGAGTCTTCCGGCGCAGACCGCCGAGGCGGGGCCGAAGGCTCTCCACGAGAAGCAGCTGATCGAGAAGATGACGCAGGCCGAAGGCTCGCTCGATCGAGTGCGCGCCATGACCTTCGATTTCGTGACCTCCGAGGATTTCGGTGGCAAGACCGTCAAGAACGCGCCCTATTCCGCCGACGCCGTCACGGAAACGGTGCAGACGCTCCCCGACGGCAACCGCATCGTCAACAAGAACTCCGCGACCCTCTATCGCGATAGCGAAGGCCGCGAACGCCGCGAGCAGGTCCTCAACAACCTCGGACCCTTTAAAGCCGGCGAGGCCGTGAAAACGATCTCGATCTGGGATCCGGTGGCCAAGGCCAACTACTCGCTCGATGAGAGCCGCCGCACTGCCCGCAAGTCGCCCATGGGCATGTTCTCCTTCTCCGGACCGGGCACGCGGGTGGCCGGCTCGATCGGCTCCAGCGAAGGCTGGACGGCGTCGGCGCCGCCTGAAGTCACTATCCTTCGCGCGCCGCCGGCCGAAGCCCGCGGCAACGTGATGTATTACGAGAACCACACCGTCACCATCACCGGCGACACCAAGGACACCTCGCGGACCCGCACCGAGGACCTCGGCGAGAAGCTGATCGAAGGCGTCAAGGCCAAGGGCACGCGCACTACGTTTACGATTCCGGCCGGTGAAATCGGCAACGAGCGCGCGATCGACGTTGTCTCCGAGCGCTGGTATTCGGACGAATTGCAAACCGTCGTCATGACCAGGCGGAGCGATCCGCGGTCCGGCGAAACCACCTACAAGCTGACCAATCTCAACCGCAGCGAGCCGTTGAAGAGCCTCTTCGAAGTGCCCGCCGATTACAGCCTGATCGACAACTCGCCGAAGTTGCGGACGATCATCCGCGATAAGAAAGACGAGATCTTCGAGTAAAACGCCATTGCGGCGGCTGCCGCGCACCCATCTCCCTCCCCAGAACGGAGACCGGCCACGAACGTCGCGCGAGGCGTTTGTGGCCGTTTTTTATTCGGGGGGCGAAGCCTTCTCCCTACTTGCCGTCCACCGAGAAGACCAGCAGCACGTTGCCGGCGATGCCGCCCCACTGCCCGTACCCCGAGGACACGAACAGCATCCCGTTCGCAATCGTCGGACCCGGCGCGTCGAACGACCCGCCTTTCGCCTTCACCCCGTTCACCGTCTCGTACGGCTGGGCCGCGTTGTAATCCCACAGGATCTCGCCGTTGCGCGACAGGTACGCCCGCAAATGCGCGTCGACGCCTCCGGCGAACACCACACCCGGCATCACCGTCGCCGCCGCCGACATCGTCGTCTGGCAGCCCGGCGCCCCCGGCTTGCAATCCGTCTTCGGCGTC
>JBDTTK010000350.1:0-5292 GCA_039930685.1 Bryobacteraceae bacterium
GCCGGCCATGAAGTCTTTATTTTTGTCGCCCACCCAATAACGTTCCCCGGCGATGCACCAGATGAACTCGAGCGGATCCTCCTGCGAAAACACCGGGTGATAGTTGAGGAAAGGAATCGTTACCAGGTCGCCGCGATTCACGCTGTGTACAAAGCTCAGCGTTTCCGGTTCCTCGTACACCTCCATGGCTCCGTGGCCGTTGATGAAGATGTAGGCCTCTTCCTGATCGGTGTGGTTGTGCGGAGGCCAGGATCGCTGGCGCGGCTGGAAAAAGGTATAGCCCGCGACGAGCTTCTCGCCGGGCTCCGTCACGTCGAACATCATGAAGACATCCTTGCCCTTCAAGTGCCGGATCCGGGACTCATCGCGTGAGATCTGCTTCCACACAGAGTGATGAATGGGATGCGCTTTGTCGGCCGGCGCGGACGTCTGGATCACGCGTGCAGGCTCCACAGCGCCGTTGGCGAGAGTGAATTCTGCGCCACGCGGGATGTAGAGCGTGTCGTAGGTCGCGAGGCAGTATGCTGCGCCATTGACGGTTACGACGGAACTGCCTTCCCATTGGAAGAGCAGGCTCTCGTGGCGCGGCATGCAATAGCTTTGCGATTCCGATTGCGGGGGAAGACTATACTCGCCGCAGTTCAGGAACTGTAGATTCGCGGTCTTCGGCGTGAATCGCTGGCGGAACGTCACGCCTTCGTCCGCCGTGCGGACCAGAACCGCCGGAAGCACCTTGATGCCGCTCGCGACGGCCGGCTCGGTGGCGGATGTGAGAGTGGTGGACATAATTGGATTCTCCTAACTCGTCGAGATTTCGTTACGGTCGGCGTGATACACCGCGCGCCTGCCGGACCAGTATGCCGCTCGGGCAAGATGGCAAGGCAGCAGTCCTTCGACGCCGATCGTGATGTCGGCGCTCGGCTTGGAACCGGTGAGGCAGGCCGCGACAAAGTTCGCTGCGTGCGCCGCTTCAAGGCCGCCGCTCGCCTTTACCTGAACCGGCTGGCCCTTGCTCGGACGGAACACATAATCGCTCCGCGCGATGTCAAGCGTCCCCTCCGTCCCAAGAAATTCGACGGATGGCCGCGGATTCTCCACCGGCCAGATCGTCGATTCAAAGGCGAGGTTCCAACCCTTCGAATACCGCAGGATCGCATTCACGGTATCCGGATTGGTGCGGCCGTCCTTGGCGAGGTAAATGCCGCCCGACGTGACGGCGTCTAACGGAACGCTGTCGCTCATCATCCACTGCGCGACGTCCGCCCAGTGATTCAGGATGTCGGCGAGGACCCCGCCACCGTATTCCGGATAAATGCGCCAGGAGTCGTAGCGCGCCTTCTCGTAGTCGTGATACGGCGTGCGACCGAGGAAGCGCACCCAGTCGAGTCCAGGCGGCTTCGGCTCGTTGCGGACATTGCGCGCCTGCCATCCGAAATCGCTCCACGACGCGCGGACGAGCAGCACTTTGCCCAGGCGATTGCGGTCGAAGATCTCTTCCTTCGCCTGCTGGTAGTGCGCCCCGGACCGCTGCTGAGTCCCCACGAAGACCACCTTGTCGCTCAACTTTGCCGCCCGATACAACGAGTTGGTTTCCTCGAAGTGGTGGACGATAGGCTTCTCGAGATACAGATGCTTGTGCGCTTTGATTGAATCCAGCGCGATGTCGCGATGCCAATGATCGGCGGTCGCGACCAGCACCGCGTCCACGTCTCGGCGCGCCAGCGATTCCTCGTGAGCGGCGCATTCGTGCCCGGGTTTCCCCAGCGCCTGCGCGGCGAGTGCCCGATGGTTGTCGTAGATATCGCAGACCGAGACCAGGTCCACGCTCTTCGTGCCAAGCAGCGCCATCATGACTTCGCGGCCCCGGCGGCCTCCGCCGATCAGGGCCATGCCGAGCCGATTGTTGGCGCCGAAGATGCGCGAGTAAGACGCGGCAGTAATGGCCGCGGTCCGGATGAAATTTCGACGATGCATCACAACCGCTCCCTATTGCCGCAAGACATTCATCGCCACCAGATCAGACACCGAACACCTTCTTCATTTCGCGGCGCGCCGGCCCGATGGCCGCGTCGCCGAGTTTCACGTTGTTCAGGCGCTCTTCCTCGTTCATCAGCCAGCCCGTCCAGCGAGCTCTCGCGATGGCGCGAGCCAGCGGCTCCAGATGGAAATCGCCCTCGCCCAAAATGACCTGGTCGCCGTTGTGGAAATCGCGCAGGTGCATCCCCGCGATGCGCCGGTGGTGGCGTGCGAAGAACGCGGGAACATCGGCGCCCACGCGAAAGGCGTGTCCCGCGTCGATCACGAAATCGACGAGCTTGGGATCGGTCCGCTTAACGAGCGCCTCGATTTCAAGTCCCCGTTCCGCAAATTCCGGACCGTGGTTGTGATACGCGAGCGACATGCCCAGTCCTCGGCAGAGTGTTCCCGCGCGATTCAGTGCTGCTGTCTTCGCTTGGATCGCGGCTTCGTTCAACTTGGCGCTTTCGACGCAGGGCGCTCCGCTAACGACGAGACACGCCGCGCCCAGGGCCGCTCCGCCTTTGGCAACGCGCTCGATCAGGTCGGCCGGCGCGATATGCGTCGTCGCGTCGTATTTGTCCATGAAGATGTGGATGTTTACGAATCGCAATCCGGAGTTTGCCATGCGGACGTTGGCGGTGGTCGGTTTGTCGAAATGCATCTGGACATTGCGAAACGAGGTCTCGAATCCCTCGTAGCCATAGCCCTTCAGCTTGTCGAGCACGACAATCAGTTCGTCGAAATCGCGGATCGCCCAGGCGTTGGTCTGAGCGCCGAGACGCGGCTTTGAAGCGGCTGCGGGCATCAGGTTGGCACCTAGCCCGCCCATCGCCGCGATCGCGTTTCGCCTCGTAATTAATGTAGCCATCAGACCTTCCAAACGATTGTTTTGAGCTCCGTCATCTCTTCGATTGCGTACTTGGGGCCTTCACGCCCCGTCCCGCTGTCCTTCACTCCGCCATACGGCATGTGATCCGCGCGATACATCGGCACGTCGTTGATCATGACGCCGCCGTACCGCAACGCGTGGGCGGCCCGGAATGCCCGCTCGATGTCCCGTGTGAAAATGCCCGCCTGCAATCCGAATGGACCCTGGTTCACTCTCGCGATGGTGTCCTCGAGGTCGCGATAGACATGCACGACGGCGACCGGTCCGAAGGCTTCCTCGCACGACAGGCGCACCTTGTCTGCAATGCCGGTGACGATCGTGGGCGAAATCGTCGCGCCGGTTCGCCTGCCGCCCGTGACCACTTTGCCGCCCGCGTCGACCGCTTCCCGGATCCAACTCTCCACGCGCTCCGCCGCGGCCTGGGTAATCAGCGAAGAGATCTCGGTGGAATCTTCCATCGGATGCCCGATCTTCAGCGCTTCCGCGCCGGCTTTAAATCGCTCCAGGAACTCGGACGCGAGGGATTCGTGAACGAAGATTCGCTGCACGGAAATGCAAACCTGGCCGCTGTTCGCAAACGCCCCGGCGACACAGCGTCCCACCGCCCAATCCAGATCTGTGTCCGGTTCAAGGATCGCAGCCGAGTTGTTGCCCAACTCCAGCGTCATTTTCTTCAATCCTGCCACGGTCTTTAGTGACCTGCCCACAGCCACGCTGCCGGTAAACGTGAGCATGTCGATCCCGGGATGCGTCGCCATGTTCGGACCCAGCTCTGGACCGGTGCCGTGGACTACGTTGTAAGCACCCTTCGGCGCGCCAGCTTCCGCGAACAAATGGGCCAGGCGGGTCGCCGACAGCGGCGTCTTCTCCGCAGGCTTATGAACGACCGCATTACCACCCGCGAGTGCCGGGCCGACTTTGTGCAGCGCCAGATTCATCGGCACATTGAATGGCGTGATCGCGCCAATGACGCCGACTGGTTCCCGAACGGTCATCGCCATTCGCCCCTTGCCGACCGGAGCGGCCTCAATCGGGATCACTTCGCCGCACAACTGCCGGGCCTCATGTGCCGAGGCGATCAAGGTCTGCAAGGAGCGCTCTGCTTCGACGCGCGCTTCCCGGATTGGCTTGCCGGTTTCGAGGCAAATGAGCCGGGCAAACTCCCCAAGGTCCCGTCGTACCAGGTCGTGAACTCGCATCAGCAGTTCGGCCCGATCGTACAAGGTCAGCTTGGCCATGGCCGCCGCGCCCTCGCGCGCACTTGCTACGGCCCGGTCGAGCGTGGCGCCGTCCGCCTCTTGGACTTCAGCGACAACGCTGGAGTCAAACGGGAGGCTGACTTCGAAGGTTTTTCCAGTCTCTACCGCTTCGCCGCCGATGAACATCGAACAGCTTTCAACTTGCACTGCGTCTGGCATCTGATATTTCTCCAGGGTACATGAAACTAGAACAAAAGGGTAGCTTTCCTAAAGACTTCGTTCTTAGCCTTGCGATGGCGAATCGGTGCTTCGGTTGAGGAGCGAAAGGCACGCCACTCCCGCCAGCGGCATTAGCGCCGTAAGAGCGAAAACCGGGGTGTACCCGGTGTGGTCCACGAGGAACCCAGTGAGCAGCGGAAACGCGAATCCGCTGGCGCCTTGTGCGATTCCCGTCAGGCCGGTCACGCGGCTGGTTGCGGTCCCCGGCATCAGATCGGAAATCCGGGCGAAGAAGTTTGCCGACAACCCGTAGTGGCCGAGTAACACCAGGCAGATCAAGGCGAGCGCGCCGTTCGCCGAACTGGCCGAGGTGACTCCGAATCCGATCAGGCACAGCCCGGCGCCGAGGTACATGGTGAACATTCGCGCTTTTCGAACCGTCCAGCCGCGCTTGATCAGCTGGCCGGCCAGCCATCCTCCACCAATGCTTCCGACATCGCCGAAGAAGAACGGGATCCAGGCGAACAAGCCGATCGACGCCAAGCTCAGACCGCGCTCGCGGTAGAGATACTCGGGCAGCCAGAAAATGTAGAACTGCGAAACTGGACCCGCGATCGCGCGCAGCAGCATCAGTCCCCACACGTCTCGCCGCGCAAGCAATTGCAGGTTCGATGGCGGATCGCCGGTCTCGCGTTCACGTCCCTCGTGGATGTACTCAAGTTCCGCCGCACTGACGTACGGATGCCGTTCGGGCCGGTAGTATACGAAGCGCCACACGCACGCCCAGACTAAACCCATGGCACTCGGTACAATGAAGGCCATCCGCCAGCCGAGGTGGATCGTGATCAGCACGAGCAGCGGCGGCGCGATCATGGATCCGATCGTCGCGCCGCCATTGAAGACTCCGGCCGCGAACGCGCGTTCCTTCGGCGGAAACCACTGCGACACGACGTTGACGCCACCGGA
>JBDTTK010000351.1:0-5278 GCA_039930685.1 Bryobacteraceae bacterium
CGTCCACGCTCACGCGGAAAATGTCGTTCTTGCGCCCGACGTCTTCCGCCGGCGAAGAGAAATAGATCCAGCGCCCATCGCGCGACCACGCATCGAGCTGCTCCGCTCCATCGTCGAACGTCATGCGCTTCAACTCGCCGGTGGCAATCGTCAAGACGTAGATGTCGCCGCCGCCCGTCCGCGTGGAGACAAACGCCAGCCGCGTCCCGTCCGGGGAGTACAGCGGGCGCGATTCATCGGCCGGGTGCGAGACCAACAGATGCGCCTCGCCCCCCTTCATGGGAGCCACCCAAATGTCGCCGCCCGAAACGAACGCAATTTCCGGACGCGTCGGACAAACGGCCGGTTCTGTCAGATAAGGAACGCCTGCGGCATGGAGGGCGATGGAGGAGACGGCGAGAAAACTGAGCAAACGCATGAACGTTTATACCGCAGCGCAAGCGCGCGCCGCACGCGGACCTCCAATCCGCGCTATACTCGGGGAGTACCGGTAGTCTGTACTACGTTCCATACAGGAAGCTTTGCTTCGGCCCGCCTTCCCTCCGTTCGCTGGTTCGCCGATTCCCGTTGCCTCTAAACTAAATGTCCACCTTTTCAGAACTCGCGTTATCCCCTGTCTTGAAGACCAACCTTGCACGGCACGGTTTTGTCGAACCAACCACAGTCCAATCCCAATCTATTCCTCCGGCCCTTGAAGGACGCGACGTCGTCGCGACCGCGCAAACCGGTACCGGCAAAACACTCGCCTTCGTTCTTCCGATTCTCGAGAAGCTCTCGAAGCAGCCGGGCGTAGCCGGCGTCAGCGCCGTCATCCTTAGCCCCACGCGTGAACTCGCCATCCAGATTCACGAGACGCTCATCAAGCTCACCCCCGGAACCGGCATCCGCGCCGCCGTCGTCATCGGCGGATTGAACGAACAGAACCAACTCCGGATGATTCGGAACGGCGCGCAGGTGATCATCGCAACACCCGGCCGACTCGGTGACTTCCTGAACCGCCGCTTGGTGAAGCTCGGCGGTGCGAAAACCCTCGTCCTCGACGAAGCGGACCGCATGCTCGACATGGGCTTTCTGCCCACCATCAAGCTCATCCTGGCCGAACTGCCGACGGAACGCCAGACCATGTTCTTCTCGGCGACCATCGAAACCTCGGTCGCCCACCTCATCAATTCCCATTTGAAGAACCCGGTCCGCGTGACCGTCGGTTCGACGACCAAGCCGGTCGACAACGTCAGCTTGCACGTCTATGAAGTCGAGCAGGACCGCAAGCTCGGGTTGCTGCATTCCATGCTCAAGACCCAGGACGGCTCGTTCCTCGTGTTCGCGCGGACCAAGCACGGCGCCGACCGCCTCGCGAAAAAGCTGTCCGCCGGTGGCGTGAAAACCACCCGCATCCATGGCGATCGCACCCAGAACCAGCGCAATCAGGCGCTGCGCGGCTTTCAGGAAGGCATGTACCGCGTGCTCGTCGCGACCGACGTCGCCGCCCGCGGAATTCACGTGGAAGGAATCGCGCACGTCGTCAACTACGATCTGCCGCAGGTTCCCGAAGACTTCATTCATCGCGTCGGCCGCACCGGACGTGCTGGCGCCACCGGGAAGGCATCGACCTTCGGAACCCGCCAGGAGCGTAGCGATATCCGCAAAATCGAGCGCGCCCTGAACATCCAACTGCAGCGTCAGGAAGTTTCGCCCGACATCGCGCGGGAAGACAGGCACGCTGCTCCGGTGATCGTCATGCCGGCGCCGGCTGCTCGCCAGGCGTCCGTCCAACCCGATCGCGCTCGTACTTCTGAATCCGCACCCAAACGCAAAGGCGCGCCGGTGTGGGCTCCCAAGCGTCAAGGCGCGCCGGAGCGGACCCCCAAGCGCCAAGGCGCGCCGGAATGGGCAATGAAACGCGCGGGTAAATCGGCCGGGACCTGGCCCGCGAAGTCCGATAGCGGTCGCTCGGCAGGTGCTCCGAAGCGCGCCGCGCAAGGCGGAAGCTTCGCTCCGAAGAACAACGACTCGCGTCCGGCTAAGGCCGGCGGACGAAGCTCGTTCAAGCCGAAACGGCAAGCCGTTCGCAGCGCCCGATAATTTCGGGCGTAATGCGTTAGACTCTTTCCTTGCGGTCCTGGGACGGTCGCATGGCAGAAATCCAATTGCATCTGCCAGTAATTCCCTGCTCACCTTAGCGGCGTCGTCGCGCGGATCTTCGCTGGCGCTTCGGTAAAGCTCGACCAGGTTGTGGAAGCTGACTGGAGGCGTTCATGCGCGTACATCTCATCAATCCTAGTGATACGGCGTTTGGCACCGCGGTAATTACACCGCGGTGGCTTTATGTTTTGGCCGGCGCCACGCCGGAAAAGTTCGGTGACCCCGTAATCTGCGACGAAACGCTCGTCGCGCTGAATCCGGAGGACATCTCGCCCGGCGACGTCGTCGGCATCGGAATTCACACGGGTAACGCTCTCCGCGGATACGCCGTCGGCAAGATTGCGCGTGAACGCGGCGCCAACGTCATCTTCGGCGGCGTCCATCCCTCGCTCTATCCCGACGAGGCATTCGAGCGCGGTGGCGCGCACGCCGTCGTCAAAGGCGATGGGGACATCGCCTGGGGCAAAGCCCTCCACGACTTCGCGAACGGATGCATGGAGCGCGTCTACGAGGGCGGCCGCATCGAACCGGAACAATTCAAAGCAGCTCGTTGGGACCTCCTTCCGGAAGACGGCTACATGTGGGCTTCGGTCCAGACCGTCCGGGGCTGCTCCAAGCACTGCTCGTTCTGCTCCGTTTGGCGCACCGACGGACAACGTCCGCGTCAGCGCCCGTCCGACACCGTCATCGAGGAAGTGGTTCAACTGCGCCGCCGCGGCTTCCGCTTCATCGCGCTCGCCGACGACAACTTCTATCCCGTGTCGCTCACCGACATCAAAAACGCCGAGCGCCAGAACAACACCGCCAAAATCGAGCAACTCAAGGCCATCCGCGCCGAGCGCTTCGAACTCATGGCCCGCCTCGCGGAGCTCCCGAAAGATCTGATCTTCTTCACGCAGATCACCATGGAGGCCGCCGAGGACGTCACCTTCCTCGATGCCATGAAGAAAGCCCGGATTAAGGGCGCGCTCGTCGGCGTCGAAGCCGTTACCCCCGAGGGACTCAAGGCCGTCTACAAGGACTTCAACTCCTCCGGCGAAGGCCTCGTCGAGCAGCTCAAGAAGTTCCGCGAGCACGGGGTGCATGTTCTCGGATCGTTTATCTTCGGGCTCTCGACCGATCGCGAAGCCACCTTCGAAGCCACCCGCGATCTCGCCGAGAAAGCCGATCTGACCTTCGCCCAGTTCGTGATGCTGACGCCCTTCTGCGGCACAGTCGACTTTGAGAAGTGGGAGAAATCGTTCGACGGCGCGCCGCCTGAAGTCGAAGGCGTTCCGCTTACCCGCTACTGGCTCATCCCCGCCGAGAACCGGCCGAAGATGTTCATGCCGCACCCCACCATGGGCTCCGAGGAAATGCGCCGCCGGACTCAGGAAGTCTGGGATCGCTTCTATAGCTTCAGATCCGTCTGGAAGCGCTCCGCCTGCACGCCGAACCTCCGCGCGCGCCTCGCGTTCCTGTTCATCTCGAAGCTGTATCGTCAGATGTACGCGAGCACCGGCATCGCCACGGATAGCGCCCGCCGTACGCGCGCCAATCGCTGGGCCCGCTGGCTCGCGATCCCCTGTAAAAAACTCTTCCGCACGGCGCCCATGCCGGAACTGCAGATCCCCACCTCGCTGACGAGCCTGGCAACCGGGACGCCTGCGCCGGTCAGCGCGCTCAACGTTCTTCAGTAAACTTGCGCGAGGATCCGCTGGCCGGGTCCTCGCATGCTAACCTGCCTCATACCCATGAGGCGCAATTTACTTCTAGTCACAGTGTTGTGCGCCGCTCCCGTAGTGGCGCAAACCTTCGGCATCGAACATTACCCGAAGCTCGCCCGAATTTCCGACCCGCAAGTCGATCCCAAGGGCCAGTCGGTCGTAGCGGTCGTCAGCCGGCCGAATTACGAAACCAACGTCAATGAGACGGACCTGCTGCGCGTCGATCTCCGCACGAAGCAGTCGCGGATGATCACTTCGCGGAAGTCAGCCCACGCTCCCCGCTGGTCTCCGGACGGCAAGCAGCTCGCGTTCCTCGCCCAGTCATCCGGCAAGCCGCAGATCTTCGTCATGGAAACCGACGGCGGCGAGGCGCACCCTGTCACGACTGCGCCCAACGGCGTCCAAGCCTTCTCTTGGAAGCCGGACGGCGTCGCCTTCGCCTACCTCACCGCCGACGACGCGCCCAAGCGTCCGAAATTCGACGACGCCTTTGAAGTAGAAGACAACGACTATCTGACGCTCAAGTCCACGCAGCCCACGCACGTCTGGACAATCCCCGCGGCAGGTGGAGACGCCAAGCGCCTCACCCAGGGGAAACTGTCCTTCAGCGGCGCTCCCATCTCTGGTGGCGCGCTGGTCTGGTCGCCCTCCGGCGACCGCATCGCCGTCACCTCGCAGCCGAACGCCGCAACCCGCGCCATGTTCGACCGCACCATCCAGATCATCTCGATGCGCGATGGAACCATCCATCCCCTGGCCGGCTCCGCCGAGAGGCATTGCAACCGTCCCGTCTTCTCGCCCGACGGAAACACCATGCTCGCCACGTGCGCCGTCGAGGGTCGCATCCAGAATCAGAACGAACTCGCCATCACACCCATCGGCAGCGGCGATTGGGTTCCGGCCGCGCTCGACCGCAACTTCTCTCAAGGTTTCTGGCTGAACGCTCGCACGCTCTTTGGCGAGGCGCCCGACGGAACGCTCAACGCACTCTGGACCGTGCCTTTCTCCGGCGTCGCGCAAAAGTGGAATCTTGGGAAGATCAGCGCCACCGAAGTCACGCTCACCAAAGACGGCAAGGCCGTCTTCATCGGCGTCGAACCGCACCGCCCCCCGGAGATCTACATCTCCGCCAACTCGTCCGCCACCCCCGAGCGCCTCACCGATTTGCACGCCGAGATCGCCGCGCTCAAGCTCGGCAAAACCGAATCCGTGTTCTGGAAAAGCGCCGACGGCTTGCCACTCTCCGCCGTCCTCACCTTCCCGCCGGACTTTGATCCCGCGAAGAAATACCCCGTGCTGCTCTACATTCACGGTGGTCCGTGGGGCTCCTCCAAGGAATCCTTCAGCGCGCGCCCGCAGCTATTCGCCTCGAAAGGTTGGATCATCTACGAACCCAACTATCGCGGCAGCGACAACGCCGGCAATCCTCT
>JBDTTK010000352.1:0-5264 GCA_039930685.1 Bryobacteraceae bacterium
CGACATGGGAACCGGAAACCGCCCTCAATACCAGGTCGCCGAGCAGATGATGCAGTTTCATCAGAAGTTCCCATTCAATTTCGTGATTATGCTGGGCGACAACATCTATGGAGGAAAGAGTCCGGCTGAGTTGCAGAAGAAGTTCGATGTTCCTTACAAGCCGTTGCTCGATGCAGGCGTTCAATTCTATGCCTCACTCGGCAACCATGACGATACCAACGAGCGATTCTACAAACCATTCAACATGAACGGGGAGCGCTACTATTCCTTCAAGAAAGGGAACGTCCAGTTCTTTGTCCTGGACAGCACCTATATGGATCCCAAGCAGTTGGCTTGGATCGAGAAGGAACTCGGCAGTTCAACCGCCGACTGGAAGATCTGCTATTTTCACCACGCCATCTACTCCTCCGGCAAGTTCCATGGTTCCTCGACCGAATTGCGTGAAGTAGTGGAGCCCCTCTTTGTGAAGTACGGCGTCCAAGTCGTGTTTGCGGGACATGATCATGTCTATGAGAGGGTCAAGCCGCAAAAGGGAATCGCGTATTTTACGGAAGGCGCCTCGGGCGAATTGCGCGCCGGCAACCTCAGGAAGACGGATCTGACCGCGGTGGGTTATGACAAGGACTGCTCGTTTCTGCTGGTCGAGATCAGCGGAGACGATCTGTTCTTTCAAGCCATCTCGCGGGCTGGTGCGACGGTCGATTCCGGGACCATCCGGCGAAAGGCCGCTGAAGTGTCGACGGCGAAGTAAGGCTCCGGCCCATTGCTCGTCACACGGGCGGCGCGGGCTACTTGTTTCGGATGGAATAGAGGTGGCCGTAGGTGCGAACGAGCAGCCGGTCGCCTACGATCGCCGGAGTGGCCAGCGCCATTTCTTCAAGCGGGTTCACGTGGAGCAATTCGTACGTATCGCCGGCTTTGATGACAAACGTCTTGCCTTCTTCGTTCAGGCAGAAGATCTTGCCGTTGTATGCCCAGGGTGACGTTGTGAAGTCGCCTGCGCCTTCCGGATGGATGCGGGTCTTATAGGTCTGCTTGCCGGTCTTGAGGTCGAAGCGCGCGAGGATGCCTTTGTCGTAGAGGACGTAGAGCCCGCCCTGATAGGCGACGGGCGTCGGGATGTAAGTCCCGGCGCGCGGGTCCGACCATGCAACGAAGTCGTTCGACTTGTCGTCGTCCTTCAGCGAAATGTCGCCCGTGGCGCCGGGCTTGATCGCGTACATCCCGCGCGAGACTCCTGCGTCGACGTACAGCATTCCATCGTGCGAGAAGGGGCTGGGCACGGTGAGGTACGACATGCCGGACAAGCGCCACAACTCCTTCCCTTCGAGGTCGTAGCTGATGGCGAGTCCGGGGCCGACCGTGACGATCTCGGTGCGCAGACCGTTGTTCCAAAGGAACGGAGTGGTCCAACCGGATTTGCGGGGCTGTTTCGCGTCCTTGACGTCGCGCTCGGTGCGCCAAAGCTGCTTGCCTGTCCGCTTGTCGTAGGCGGCGATGAATTGCTGCTTCTCGTTGTCGCTTAGGACGATCAGCCGGTTGCCATGCAGCGCGGCGGATCCGCCGGTGCCGAACTCGTTGAACTTGGGCATGGCCTCGAGCTTGATGTGCCAGGCCAGCTTGCCGTTCAGGTCGTACGCCCAGATCCCGAGGTTCTCCGCGTAGACGTAAACCAGATTGCCATCGGTGACCGGCGTTTCGGAAGTAAAGCTGTTCTTGCGATGACGTCCTCCCGGAGGACGTCCGCCGGTGAACTCCTTCTGCCACGCGACCGCGCCGGTCTTGAGATCGAAGCAGTAGAGGAAGTAGTGCAGAACGACTTCATTTGGCAGTTCCTTGTCGCGCGCGCGGACCTTCTCAAAGGCCTCTTGGCGGGAGAGGCCTTGCTTCAAGAGCTCGGCTGTGTAGGCGTTGCTATAGTCGGTGCCCATCTGCGGCTGCTTGGGTTTGCCGCCCTCGGTGACCGCCGTGGTGAGGAAGATCCTGTTACCCGCGACGATCGGCGACGACCATCCAAGTCCGGGGATCGCGGCGGACCATTCGATGTTCTCGGTGGTGGTCCAATGTTCGGGAAGCTTGCCGTCCGGGGCGGTGGGGTTTGAGTCCGGTCCGCGGAACTGCGGCCAGGTTGCGTCGGCGGCACAGGCGAAGGACGCGGCGGCGAGAGCGAGAACGAGGATGCGCATGGGCGTTCCTCGTTTCTAACATGTTTGCAGGGTTCGCCGATGGCGGGAAGCGCGCAATCAGTAGGAAAATACAAGCGGAAGAGTCCTGTCCCGAGTTTCCCGACACGGGCGGACCGCTATACAAGGACCAATCGATATGGAACAGTGCACGCATCTGGATCAGATTCGCGACGTCAAGCCCAATACGAAGGGCTGCGAGGAGTGCCTGAAGATGGGTGACCATTGGGTTCATCTTCGCCTGTGCATGACTTGCGGGCATGTGGGCTGCTGCGACTCCTCAAAGAACAAGCACGCGACGAAGCACTTCCACAGCAGCCAGCATCCGATCATGCAATCGCTCGAACCGGGCGAGGATTGGGGCTGGTGTTTTGTGGATGAAGTGGGAATCGAGTTCCAATAGGGCGCCCGACGCCGTTTCGGTTGGCGCGGTGGCCTTCGTCTTGCTGGAGATCCTCGCCTCGCGAGCGTGGTATCCGGCTCGTGGTTGCGTTAGAATCGCGTGGCGAGGGTGAGTCAAAAGGAGACATCGCAAATGACCGAGGATGAAATCCGGGCCGAGATTGCCAGCCAGATTCGTGAAACGCTTTCGCGCTTGGCGTCCAGTCTTCGGGAGACGGCGACCGAGCACGGTCCCGTGGTGGCGAAGACGTTGATCCTCACCGCGGACGAGGTGGATCGGCTGTTCTAGAAGCCTTCGCTCGCTGCTCTCGACGTTTGCGGTCCAGAGACTCGCTTCGGAGATACCAGCCGACGCCGATCAAGCTTGCCATGACTTGGACCGCGCCGAGAGCGATGGGGGCTATACCCATGGCATCAATGTACTGCAGTCGGCGTCCAGCTTGCGGTTCCTTTCGGCTTGTTCAGAACGAAGCCAAATACGCGTAAGGAGTTTTCTTTGTTGCTCTTGCGCCGTAGACGGACGGCGCATCGCCTGATTTCGAAACGAAGCCAGGTTCGGCCAATTAGAGAGAATCTGCGAAACGAAGCCAACTTTAGGGCCAGCGGAAATGTGGCGAAACGAAGCCAGAATTCGACTTAGTCCACGCTCAGCCGGATGCTCCTCCTTGCAGATGGAGACTACCATGGCCTACAACACGATCCTCTGGGCGGGTCCTCGAAAGGGGCGTGGATTGAACACTTTGCGTGTCTGAGTCCGCGCGAACTACGACGTGCGGCGGCGGAGGACGGAGATGTTCCTGCCTGGATTAGGCGAGCGTAAGGAATTCAACAAATCAGAAGGCAGGGGTTTCGCTGACGCCGTTAGGCCGGTGGCATTTGCTCTCTAGACACTCAAGCTCGCTTCTAGAGGGTATTCTCAAAATAGGATTTGCCGATACTCATTCCAGATTCTGAACTTGCGGTAACCTTCGTTCGCGCCTCCGGTCCTGGCGGCCAGAACGTCAACAAGGTCTCCACCGCCGTCGAACTGCGATTCGATATCGGCCGATCTCCCTCGCTTCCCGAGGACGTGCGGCAGCGACTCCGGGCATTAAGCGGCAATCGCGCCACGCGAGACGGCGTATTGATCATCACGGCTCGCGAGCATCGTACGCAGGAGGCCAATCGAGCCGCCGCCCGGGCGCGACTGGATGAACTGATTGCCCGCGCCGAAGTCGTCCCCAAGAACCGCCGTCCCAGCCGGCCTACGCTCGGCTCCAAGGTCCGTCGCCTCACAGAGAAGTCGCAACGCTCTCTCTCGAAGAAACTGCGCGGCCGGACGAACGACGACTGAACTGGCTGATCCTTTTCTTGCGGTGCCCGTCGTCGGTCAGGGAGGCGGTGTGCAGGACGGTGTCTCAATCCTGCCGCAGAGCTGCCAATGGATCAATTCGCGACGCTCTCCTGGCCGGCGCATAGCCAGCAAGGAGAGCAGCGCCTAGCAGGACGAGACCGGCCAGCGCCAGAATCAAAGGATCGTTGGGCTTGGTTCCGAACAGAAACGATTTGACCAACTGAGACGCGCTCAAGGCGACAGGTACGCTGACCGCGAGTCCCACCGCCGCCAGCAGCAAAACGCGGCGAAGAACCATCCAGACCACGGCGCCGCGCTGCGCACCCAAAGCCATACGGATTCCAATCTCGCCGACCTGCCGCGCGACGCTGTAAGACATGGTCCCGTAGAGCCCGACGCACGCGGTGAGGAGCGCGAGAATCCCGAAACCCGTGCATAGTTTTGCGAATGTAACTTCCCGGCTGATCGTGCGATCAATTTCCGCAGCCTGTGTTGCGACGTTCGTAACGGGTATGCGGGAATCCGCCTCGCGCACGATCTCATGCACGCTCTGAACAAACCGCAGCGGATCGCCCGTAGTGTGCAACGCGTACGTCACCCGGTCCGAGGAAAACTGGCTCGACGGCACGAAGACCGTCATCGCACTCTCCTCTTCATTCTTCAGACCACCGTACCGCAGGTTCGCCGACACGCCGACGATTTCGAGTTCGCGGTTCTCTTCGGGCAGCGTGATACGCCGGCCCACCGGATTCTCGTCCGCGAAGTAGGTTCGCGCCAGCCGCTCGCTGATCACGGCAACCGGCTTCGAACCCGCAAGGTCGCGGTCGTCAATCTCACGCCCGGCCAGGATGGGGATCTGCATCGTTGTATGGAAACGGGATCCAGCGGACATGATCCGCGCGCCATCCAGATTCACAGCGCCGATCTTCATTGGCCCCTTGATTGCCGATCCGACGAAGCCGGCTTTGACGATTGAGGATTGCGAAAGCGTCGCGCTGCTCACGCCAGGAATCGATTCGAAGCGCTTACGCAGGTCCGCATAAAACGTAACCATCTCCGGATCCTTATGCCCGGCCTGGCGCGCATTCAGAGAGAACAGAAGGATGTTCTCGCGAGCGTATCCCAACTGCACCGAATGCAGGTTATCGAGCGTCCGGACAAACAAGCCGGCGGCGACCACGAGGAGAAAAGAGATCGAGATTTGGGCGACGACCAGAAGTTGCTGCCCTCGTTGGTGCGGTCCGCCCCCGCGCCCATTCTTCAGCGCCGGCATGACGTCCGGCCGCGTCGACTGAATCGCGGGAGCGAGGCCAAAGATCACGCCGCAGACGACCGATAGCGCCGCC
>JBDTTK010000353.1:0-5252 GCA_039930685.1 Bryobacteraceae bacterium
TGAACGCGATGCGGTCTCCGCCTCCGCCCTTGCGCGGAAGGGAATACGGCTCGCCAAATCCGAGGAAGTCCTTATAGAAGGCGCGCGACTTCGCCAGGTCGCTTACGTACAAGGCCATGTGCGCCACGCCCAGCACTCGCGGGCGCTCCACCGCCTGCGCCGCCAACAGCAAGGTGAGAACCGGCAAGAGCACTCCGAGCTTCCTCATGGAATCGAGTGTAAGCCAAGCGCCGGGCGCGAGGGATACGGCGCTCCTTGCCTGCCGGATCCGCGGGACCATCCGGTACCTGGACGCCGTCTCAATCACAGCGCAATGGTAGTCTTAGGCGGGAGCCTCCGTTTCACTCGACAGCAATGTAACTTATGCCCAGCCGCCTGACGCAACGAGAATACATTGCGATCCTTGCCCTGACCTCGACTGCCATTCTCGGACTCGGAGTCTGGCTTAAACCCAAGCAATTGCCTGAGCCCACAATCTCGGGCGAAGAGACGTTGCGTTTGCAAACGCTCACGCAGCGGCGCAATCTCGAGAATCTGGCGGTCTACTTTTCGGAAGTCGCCGGCGGCATCCAACCCGGCCTCGCTTGGTTGAACGAACTGGGATCAACGGGCCTGATATGGAATCAGGCCGGGCTGATTGTCACGGCCGGCCCGAACCACCCGCCTCCCGGCGAGGTTTCCGCGCTGACCACTAGCGGCAATATCTCGCTGGAGCCGCAGGTACTCTCGGAGAGTTTCCGGATCGCTGCGTTGAAGCCGATCAACGGACCTCGCCTCCAGCCCGTCCGCAAGGGCACAACCGCCGGACTCACTCCCGGCATCTGGATCATTCAAGTCGCGCGCCAGGCCGGAGGCCAATACCTCTTTACGCCCGGCGTGTATGCAGGGACGTCCCCCACGACGTGCGGCAGCGTGGAGTATCAGGCGCTGCAGTCAAACCTTCCGCTGACCGAGTCCGCTTTGGGCGGCGGACTCTTCGATGTCGACGGTAATCTGCTGGCTGTCGTCGTGCGGTGCGACGATCGCTTTGCCGCCATCCTGCCGCCGGACGTCGACAAGGAGATCGCGAGAGCCACGACTTTCGAAGGGCAATTGGTACGAGCGTACGGACTTCAAGTGGCCCCCCTCAACGCCGTTTCACGAAAGTATGCGCAGGCCACCGAAGGGGTCATGGTCATAGGCGTAGCGGACGGCCACGCTGCTGACCTCGACGGCTTGAATCCGGGAGATGTAATCACGGCCCTGGACAAAGTGCCGGTTCGGATTCAGGACGACCTGCGGCCGCTCACGGCTTCGAAAGATCGCGCCGCGCTCCAACTCGTGATCCAACGCAACCGGCGCACGGTCCGGATCGATGTTCCGGCCAGCGCGCCGTTCACGTCGGGGGAGCCCCACGGAGGCATGGCCCTTACCGACGCATCGCAGGGCTATCTGGTCGAAGCCGTCGTTCGCGGCAGCCGCGCGGCTCGCGCCGGGATACAGGCAGGCGACCGGCTCCTCCAGATTGACGGCAAGCAGCCGCAGAACGTCACCGCTGTACGCAAGGCGCTTTCCGATGACAACCACGACCCGATCTTCGTGGTGCTCCACCGCGGATCGCGCAAGATGGGAACCTTCCTCAACGACGAGGACATTCCGAAAATACGATGAACGAACTCGCCTCACTTGGAATCATTCTCCTGGTCGCCCTGCTCGCGGGCCATCTGGTCAAGTTTGTGCGACTCCCGGAAGTGGTTGGCTACATCGCTGTCGGCGTGGTCGTCGGACCCTACGTGATGGGCTGGATCAGCCACGAGAACCTCGCCACGCTCAGCGTCTTCAGTCAGGTGGCGTTGGGGCTGATTCTGTTCTCGGTGGGATCGATCTTCGACATCCAGCGCGTCCAAACCGTCGGACTGCGCGTCCTGCGTGTAACGCTCGCGGAGTCCTTTCTGGCCGCGATCCTGGTCACCACCTCGATGATCCTGCTCGGGCAGAGTTGGCAGGCCTCCCTCTTGCTGGGCTCTATCGCGATGGCCACCGCCCCAGCTTCGACGCTCATGGTCATCCGCGAATGCAATTCCTCCGGCCCCCTCACCGAGACTCTGCTCGGCGTGATCGGCGTCAATAACATCCTGTGTCTCACGGCCTTCGCCGCCGTAGCCGCCGTCATCGACCTCAGCGCGAACATGAGCAGCGGAGGCGGCGAGTTCCTGCAAACGTTGTATCGATCGATCTATCCGCTGGTGTGGCAGTTGGTCGGATCGGTAGCGCTCGGCTTCCTCGTGGGATTGCTCCTGGCATCCTGGGCCACTCGCGTTACGGAGCAAGGCGAACTCCTGATCCTCATCACGGGATGCGTCCTGCTCTGCGTCGGCGTCGCGCTCCTTCTCGAACTCTCGACGCTGTTGGCCAGTCTCGCAGTCGGCGCGACCATGGTGAATCTATCGGCGAACAGCCGCCGCCTGTTTCACGCGCTGGCATCGAGCGACCCGCCGTTCTACGCCATCTTCTTTGTCATGGCCGGATCGGACTTGAACCTCGGCCTGCTCAAGACCATGGGAGTCCTCGGAATCGTGTACGTGCTGGCGCGAGTCGCCGGCAAGTTCATCGGCGCAAAGTTTGCCGCAAAGCGCGAAGGCCTCGAACCAGTGGTCCAACGCCTCTTGGGTTTCGGCCTGATCGCGCAGGCCGGCCTCGCCCTTGGCCTGGTTGTCACGATCACGCGACGTTACCCGGAACTGGCTCCCGCGGTCTCGACCGTGGTCCTCGCCGCCGTTGCCATTTCGGAGTTGGTCGGACCCGTGGCGATCCGGCTCGCCATCGTCCATAGCGGCGAGGCGCGCGAACATCCGAGGAAGCCGGTCGACGTCCTCGCCTGATTCGGCGAGGCTTCCTGGCGCAAGTGAGGCGATTTCCAACCTCGCCGGCAATCTTCGATGCCGGATGCGCAGTGAATCATCGCTCTGCCGTTTGCGCCAGCCACCGGTATGCGATAGCATTCCCCCAACGATGCGCCTTCTAACTATTTCCGCCGTCTGCTCCGCGCTGCTGCTGTCGAGCGCATGCTCTCGTGCCAAGGTAACCACCGAGGTCAAGGCCAACGGGGGATGGACCCGAACGGTCGCCCTGACTGGAGGCGAGAAGAAGGAGGGTATGGAATCCGGCTCCGCCCTGGAAGACACCTTCGTCGTGCCTACAGGCCCGGAATGGAAGTCTAAAGAAGAGAAGAAGGACAGCGATCGGACTATCACCCTCGACCGGACGCTGGCGGTGGGAGCTTCGATCAAGGGGGACGTCACGCTACGCAGCGGCGACAAAGAGAATCCGGGGAAGACATTGTTCTCGAACGAAGCGACGGTCACGCGACTGGCGCCGCGCCGCTTCGAATACAAGGAGACATTGCGCTGGACCGGGCCGCCGTCGACAGGCTTCGGCATGAAGGACGAGGACCTGGCGCAGATCAAGCAAGGCTTGCCCAAAGCTCTCGCCACGGACGAGAATGCGCGGGCGCTCGGGCAAAAGGCCGCGGAATTGGCCGTTCCGCTGCTGTTCGGACCCGGTGATCCGCTGCTTGCGCTCGGCCTCCTGCATCCCGATCTCGCGGCCCGCCGCGCCACTCAGCGTATGGGCGCAATTATGCTGAAGGCGCTCGAAGTTCAGTTCGGCGACAAGCTTCCGCTGGCCGAGCGCCGCGAAGTCGCCCGTAAGCTGATCGAAAGCACATTCGCACAGGCGCGTCCGGCCAAGCCGGATCCATCCGCGGGTCCGCCGGCCGACAAGAACTCGTCGACCAAGCTGACGTCGTTGATGTTTGTACTGAAGGCGCCGGGCAAGATCGTTTCCTCAAACGGCGAGGTGGACGAACTGACGGGCGAGGTTTTCTGGGCACTCTTCCCGGAAGCCGCGCTGCTCAAGCCGTTGACGTTGACCGCCGTCGTCGAGGCTCCCTGAGTCGAGGTTAGGACAAGTCCCCGGCGCCGAGCCGCCGGTGGAACAGTTCGAGCACGAGGTCCATGCATCTGGCCGCGAGGACCGGATCGTATCGCGGACCCTCGTCGCGCAGGAACGCGTGCGCACCATTGACTTCGTACCATGTGTAGCGCGCGCCGACCTCTTCAAGACGGGCTTGAATCTTGCGACGTCCTTCCAGCGGAACGTGCGGATCCTGGCGGCCCCAGATGTGGAGCAACTCGCCCTTGATCTCGCTCGCCCGAGCCAGCGAGTTGTCGTTCATGCCCTTGCCAAGGCTGCCCTTGTGGATGTCGGTTGCGTAGAAGCAGGCAGTGGCCAGCACGTTCGGGTTCATGGCCGCGCGGAAGGCAAGGTGTCCGCCGATGCAGATGCCGATGACCCCGAGCCGGCCGGTGCAGTGCGCGTAGGACTCGAGGAAGGCGAGCGCCGCCCGCGCGTCATCATCGTACGAGGCGATCTCTTTGGCAATTTTGTGCGCGTTGCCGCGATCCGCTCCGGCGGTGTCGTACGCGAGAACGGTGCCCGCCGGTTCGAGTTCGTGATAGATCTCAGGAACCAGCACGACGTAGCCGTGGCCGGCAAGCCACGCTGCCGTCCGGCGGATCGGCCCGGTGATCTGGAAGATCTCCGAATAGAGGACCAACCCCGGATATTGGCCGGCAGCCACGGGCCGGAAGATGGCGGTCCGCATCGGACCGCGAGGTGTCGCAAGGTCCGCGTATTCTTCGCTTTGAAGGATCATAGATAGCTCCGGTCTAGACGATTGTATGCGTTCTGCAAGAATCTCGCAGACTCTCGGCTAACCATAGACCATCTAGGGTAGTCTAACCAGGGTATGAAGAACGAGCTTGTGCCGGGCACTCTCTCGATGCTCATCCTTCGGACCATCGCGCGCATCGGGCCGATGCACGGATACGGCATCGCCCAGTACGTCGCCCAGGTTTCCGAAGATGTCCTCCAGATTGAGGAAGGAACGCTCTACCCTGCGCTCCAGAAGATGCTCGTCAAGAAGTGGCTGACTGGAGAATGGCGCGTGACCGAGAACGGACGTCGCGCACGCTATTACTCGCTGACCGCGCTGGGCCGTAAGCAGTTGGCGGCGGAACTCGAGCAATTCGACCGGATGTCGCTGGCGATCCGCCGCGTCATCAAGCCCGCATAACGTTCGCAACGGGAGCATGCACCCATGCCTGATCTATTTCACAAACTGTTCTCTATCCGACACCGGAAGCAGATGGACGAAGAGGTCGACGAAGAGATGCGCACGTCGCTCCCCGGCGTGTGGGCGGGCGGCGACT
>JBDTTK010000354.1:0-5249 GCA_039930685.1 Bryobacteraceae bacterium
AGGTTGGATGGAGAAGGATCTGGAACTCAAGCGTTGGCTTGAGGCCCATGGACGGCCCTTCATGGTGGCCGTCACGAAGATAGACAAACTTTCGCAAAGCGAACAGCATCGGATGCTCGATGAAGTCCGGAAGGAGTATCCGGGGGGCGAATTGCATCCGTGCTCGGCCACGACAGGCCGGGGAGTGAGGGAACTTTGGCAAGCGATTTGGAAAATCAAGAACCCGTAACCAAGGCACCTGATGCCAAGGCCGAGAAGGCTTCCGAGCCGAAGACCGACGACGCGAGGCCGGAAAGGACCGAGAAGCCGTTAGAGGCCAAGGCGGAAAAACCCGCGCGCACGTCCTCGCGGTCCGCCGAAAAGAAAGACGCATCGACCGAGAAATCGGCCGATGCGAAACCGGCGCCTGACGCGAAGCCGGCCGCGGATCCTAAGCCGGCGGCCGAGCCGAAGCCCGCCGAGGCAGCAGCACCTCCCTCGCCGGCGGAAAGGCCAGCCGCTCCGCCCCCTCCCGTGGAGCAGTCCGCGGCTGCGGCGCCCGAAGTTGCGGGAGCCACCGCAGGCCCGCCCGTCGCCGCCCCGCCGCCCGACAACCTCGACCCTGGCGCGCGCAAACGCGCCCTTGGCAAAAACGGCCAGTCCACGCTCGACCTTGTCGAACTGAAGGACATGGGCATCCAGAAGCTCAATCAAATCGCCAAGGATTTCGGCGTCCAGGGCTTCGCCGGACTCCGCAAGCAAGAGCTGATCTTCAAGATCCTCCAGGTCCAGGCCGAAAAAAGCGGTCTGATCTTCTCAGAAGGCGTCCTCGAATGCCTGCCTGACGGCTTCGGATTCCTCCGCGCCCCCGAATACAACTACCTTCCCGGCCCCGATGACGTCTACGTTTCTCCCTCCCAGATCCGCCGCTTCGATCTCCGCACCGGAGACACGGTTAGCGGCCAGATCCGTCCGCCCAAGGAAGGCGAACGCTACTTTGCTCTCATCAAAGTAGACGCCATCAATTTCGAACCGCCCGAGGAATCCCGCAACAAGATCTTCTTCGACAACCTCACTCCTCTCTACCCGCAGGAGCGGTTGAAGATGGAGACTACGCGCGAGAACTACTCCGGACGCGTCATGGATATGCTGACGCCGATCGGGAAAGGCCAGCGCGGCCTGATCGTCGCTGCTCCACGTACCGGTAAGACGATGTTGCTCCAGAACATCGCGAATTCGATCACCACGAACCATCCGGAAGTTTCCCTGATCGTCCTGCTCATAGACGAGCGCCCGGAAGAAGTCACCGACATGCAGCGCTCGGTGAAGGGCGAAGTGATCAGTTCCACCTTCGACGAGCCAGCCTCGCGTCACGTGCAGGTCGCCGAAATGGTCATCGAAAAGGCCAAACGCCTGGTCGAGCACAAACGGGACGTGGTCATTCTTCTCGACTCAATCACCCGCCTCGCCCGCGCCTACAACACCGTCGTGCCGCCTTCCGGAAAGGTCCTCTCCGGTGGCGTCGACTCGAATGCCCTGCAACGCCCGAAGCGCTTCTTTGGAGCGGCCCGAAACATAGAAGAAGGCGGTTCGTTGACCATTGTCGCCTCGGCGCTGATCGATACCGGAAGCCGCATGGACGATGTCATCTTCGAAGAGTTCAAAGGCACCGGCAACATGGAAATCCATCTCGACCGCAAGTTGATGGATAAGCGCGTGTTCCCCGCCATCGACATCACCCGTTCGGGTACCCGCAAAGACGAACTGCTGCTGCCTCGCGAAGAATTGAACCGCGTTTGGGTGCTCCGCAAGGTGCTCAGCCAGGCAAGCCCGGTCGAAAGCATGGAGTTGCTGCTCGATAAGTTGAACAAAACACGGAGCAACGGAGAGTTTCTCTCGTCCATGAGCGGCTGAGCATCTGAGAAATGATCAGCCAGGCGGGCAGAATTCTGCCCGTTACGAAAAACCACGGACCGCGGGATAACTTTCGTGGTACAAATAGCGTCTTATCTGTCAGATACAATAGACCGTGAGTGTGTGAAAACTGCTAACTTGCCAAGTTATTGATTGTAATGACTTGGGGCGGTTTTGACGAGAGAAAACTCCAAGTCAGGCGTCCAATCGATATGAGCAGCCTTCCCGTAAGTCCGCCGCCACCCGAGAGAACGCACCATCCGGTGCGAGTCGCGCTCCCGGAGAAAAAACCTCGAGGCCGTGGCTGGATCTGGGCTCTCATCCTACTCGTAGTGGCCGGTGCCGGAGTCTGGTATTGGCGCAGTCAGGCCGCGGCCCGCCAGACGGCGAGCGCGGCACTTCCGGGTTTGCGGACGCAATCCGTTTCTACAGGCACCCTCGAAGCCACCCTCCGCCTGACCGGGGTCACGGCCGCTGAGAACTATGTTTCGCTGACCAGCCCGCAGCTCCGGGGAAGCCGTTCCGGCCAGTACGGCCGGAGTGCCGCTTCCTTCGCCAGCGGCGTCAGTACCGAAATCAACGTCCAGTCGAATGCCGGCAAGTCGAATGCTGCCTCCTCGGGCGGAAAGTCGTCGGCGCTCATCGCCGCGACCAGCCGGAACGGCGGTAGTTCGAGCAGTTCCAGTTCTTCCGGCTCGTCTGCAAGCTCAGGCAATGCGCCATCGTCGGCTAGCGGCGCGGATGGCATCGGCTCCACGTCCGCTGGTTTCAATTTCGGCGGCGGCGGAGGCGGCGGATTTGGCGGAGAATTCTCCCTTTCGCTCCTCAGTTTGGCGAAGTCCGGTTCAACTGTCCAGAAAGACCAGGTTGTCGCCGAGTTCGACCGGCAGAACATGATGAACCGCGTCGACGACTACAAGGCGTCGGTCGCGCAGACGGAAGCCAGCTATCGCAATCTCGTGGCGCAGTTGGCCGTCGGGAAAAAAGCCAAACTGCAGGAAATCGAGAAAGCCAAGGGACTGGTCGAAAAAGCCAAGTTGGACCTCAAGACAATCCCGGTGCTCTCGGCCATGGACGCAGAGCGCATGAAGCTCGCCTTCGAATCGGCAGAGGCCAATTACAAGACGGTTCAGGCCCAGCTCAAAATGTACGAGGCCGGTCAACTGGCACAGATCCACGGCGCCGAGATCGAACTCGAACAGGGAAAGATCGAACTACGCCGCACCGAGAATAACGCCGCGAAAATGATCGTCAAAGCGCCGATCCCCGGCTTGGTGGTCGTCCAGCAGACCTTCCGCGGCTCGGAGTTTACCCCGATCCAGCAGGGCGATCAGTTGTGGCCCGGACAGTTCTTCATGCAGGTCGTCGACACGAGTTCGATGGTCGTGAACGCGACGGTCAACCAGGTGGATGCCGAGAAAATGCGCATTGGCGCGCGGACTCGCGTGCGCTTTGACGCGTATCCGAATCTCGAACTTCCCGGCCATGTGATGTCCGTCGGCGGCATCGCGACAGGCGGCGGCGCCCGCCAGAGTTTCGTCAAGGAATTGCCCATCCGGATCAAGCTCGAAAAGATCGATCCCCGAGTGATCCCCGATCTTTCCGTAAGTGCGGAAATCATCCTCAGCCAGGAAGAGAATGCGACCATAGCGCCGCTGGCGGCCGTCTATCGCGACGAGCCGAACGGCCCGGCGTATGTATATGTGCGGCAGTCGACTGGCTGGACCCGCAGGGAGGTGGAACTCGGAATCGAGAGCTACCTCGGCGTCGCTGTCCGTCAAGGCTTGAAACCTGGCGAGATCGTAGCGCTGGACCGTCCTCCTGAGACGGCGAAGAGCTGAAATCGCTCATCCACAGCGGCCCGAAATACACACGCAGTAAACGTTGGAGTGTAGTCCATGTCGAAAGATCTCAAACCCAAGCAGCGAATCGGCCAGAAGAACGCGGGCCGGCGTCGCGTCATCACCTGGGGCGTTTTCCTCGTGCTTGCCGCCGGCGGAGGCTACGGCGCCTATCGCTATAACCAGCAGGCGACCAAAGTCGAAGTTCCGGTAGCCAAAGTGCGTCAAGGAGAGTTCGTCATTACCGTCCGTACGCGCGGTGAGATCCGCAGCGTCCACAGCGAAATCCTCAACGCTCCGCAAGCCCCCGAACTCCGGATCGTCAAATTGGCCGAATCCGGCAGGCCCGTCCGCAAGGGCGAACTGGTCGTCGAGTTCGACGCCGCCAGCCAGGAGCAGACGTACCTCGAAAAGAACACAAGCGTCCGAACCGTCGACAGCGAGATGGTGCAGACCAAAGCCTCCCACCGCATTACCGACGAACAGGACGGCATGGGCCTCATGACCGCCCAGTACAATGTCCAGCGTGCCAAGCTCGAAGCCAGCAAGGCTGAAGTTGTCAGCGAGATCGAAGGGGCCAAGAACCGGATCGACGTCGGGATCTCCGAAGGCGACTTGGGCCAGGTCAAGACCACCATCAATAGCCACAAGGTGACGCAGCAGGCTGACATGGAGCGCCTGCAGCAAAAGAAGGACAAGACGATCCGCGACATGGAGCGCGCCCGCGGCTATCTGTCCAAAATGAAAATCTTCGCGCCCATCGACGGCGTCGTCAACATCCTCCCGAACGCCCGCGCGTCGGGCTCTTTCGGTTCCTCGCCGCCCCCCTACAAAGAAGGCGACCGGGTCTCGTCCGGCGCCGGTATCGCGGAGATCCCCGATCTGACGTCGTTGCGCATCGAACTGAAACTCGACGAAGTGGACCGCGGCCGCCTCCAACTCAACCAGAAAGCGCGCGTCCGGGTCGATGCGGTTCCGGATCGGGAGTTGCCCGCGGAACTCGATTGGATCAGCCCAATCGCGGCCGTAATGCAGCGCGGCCCGTTCCAGAGCGACAAGACCTTCCCGGCCAGGGCAACGCTACAGAAGATCGATCCCCGCCTGCGGCCCGGAATGAGTGCGACGGCCGAGATTGTGATTGAAAGCCAGCCTAACCGGATACTGATCCCCGCCCGGGCGAGTTTCTCGCAGAACGGCAAGCCCGCCGTCTGGGTGCAGAAGGGCGAGACGTTTGTCATCCGCCAGATCGAAGTCGGCAAGCGCAACGACGCCGACATTATCGTCCTCAAGGGCCTTGCCGTCGGCGAAACCGTCGCCCTCGAAAACCCCATCGAGGCGGCCAAGAAAGCCAAGAAGCTCTAGTGGCTGGCTTTCATGAAACTCAAGAAGTGTAACGCATGAAAAAGATTCTCATACGACTGATCGCTCTCGCCGTCATCGCCGGCGGAGCCTACGGCGGCTACCGTGCCATGCAAAGCCTGCAATCGCGCCAGGAAACGGTTGCGACCACGAAGG
>JBDTTK010000355.1:0-5235 GCA_039930685.1 Bryobacteraceae bacterium
GGCGGGCAGGCTGCGCGCGTTGATCTCATTCACGTGGATCAAGAAAATCTGTGATATGTCACGGCCAAAGTACGAGTGCGACAGCTTCTCAAAGTAGTCGAGCACGACCGGCAAATAGTCGAGGTAAGCAAGGCGCACTTTCTCCGCTTGATCCGGGTCGCCCCGCGCGAGCAAAGTCTCATAGAGTGCGTCGAACCAATAGTCGCTGTGCTCAACGGTGAAGGGCGCCAACGTGTAGCCGCGAGACTCTAGGAATTGTCCAAAGGCGGCTCTCTTTTCAGTCGTCCCACCTGTGTGATTGAACGGAAAGCGAAAGTAGAACCGCGAATGGCCGCTGGCGCGCATCCGTTCCCGCGTGATTACTTCGCCGTGGATGACCTCGTCCTCGTACGCCGCCAGATCCATGGTCTGTAGGTCGGCATGCGAGAACGTGTGGTTGCCGAGAAGCAGTCCGGCATCGAGCCATTGATCGAGGATCGCGGTACGCGCGTCACGCTCGCCCTGCACCTGGACCCATTTTTCGTTGACGAAGCCGATCGCGGGCGCCTTCGCGTCTTTGAGCGCGGAAAGCATGCGTTGGTTCGCGGAGCGGGCTGTGTCGAGCGTTCGCGAGACGCCTGCGTAAGGCAAGTCATCTATGGTGATGGCGATCCGCTTCTGGGCGGCTGCCGGACAGGCGGCGAGTAGCAGGATTGAGATCAGGGAGGGAAGTGAAGGCCAGCGCACTTGATCCAGTTTGGCAAATGCGGCAGTTCGGTGAAGCCGCGGTCCATGAACTCGCCCCACCCCGGCACAGCGCTTATTGACCGCCATGTACTTCCGGCGCAAGGACGATCATGTAGCCGTGCGGACCCTGATACGCGATAAACGGCATTCCGGGCGACCCGTCCGAACCGATGTCTTTGTTGGTGAGGTTCGGGGCGTAGAACATGACGTGCGGAGGGAAGGAGGCTGTGGCGCCTGTCCGCGCATTGAAGTTCCGGATATCGCCCGAGAGCATATAGGCGACTCCCGGCCGTTGCGGCGACTGGAAGCGGCCGGTTTTGAAACCCTCGCGAACGGCTGCGCCGATCTCAGGCAGCGACTTGCCCTGCATCAGTTCTTCGCCGACGAACAAGACTTTCGGCACGATGGTCCGGGTGCCTTCCGCATCCCAGCAGGTGGGCTTGAGGTTCAAAGGGTGGTCGCGGTTGACAATGCACGTGAAGCCGTTCTTTGAATCGCGGACCTTCTCGAATCCCTGTTTGCCCAGAACGTATACGCCCGCGTCCGCGCGCAGATGCTCCGGCGCGGCAGAGAGAGCCATTTGCAGTTCCTTGTCCCGCGGCATCAATTCGGGGATCTTTGGAATTGGTGCCTGTTGCGCGAAGCCGCTTGCGGCAACCAGAACGAAGAGGAAACGCATACCGCAGAGTTTGGAGGAAGGGGGCTGGCGGGACAAGATCCAATTCGCGCGCGGCCAGCGCGCCACCGTCGCTTATCCCTTTGGAATCGAACAGCCGACTGCCGTCGTTCGGGCACGAGCCACTGGCTTTCCGGCCAACACCTGGTCCAGCGCGTCGCGCAAGTCGAACGCCGACGCCGCGTACCTCTTTTGTCCGATCTGGACATAGAGGTTGTCGATGCGACCGAGGTAGCGGACCTGTCCGGCGGGCGACAGCACGGCAACTTCGGGTGTCGTGTCGGCGCCCGCGTAAGAAGCGAGAGCGCTTCGCGGGTCGACGAGCAGGGGGAACGGGAAAGCGAACTCGCGTACGAAGGTCGCGGCTTCGTCCGCCGTATGGATAACGCCGGATTGCACCGCGTAGAAAGAAACGCCGACGGCTCGATATTTCTCCGCGATGCGCCGCAGTTCAGGGACGTAGCCGTTGCTGATGGGGCAATCGATCGCGAGGAATACAAGAACGACGGCGCGGGCGGTCCGCCATTCGGATTCCGAATGCATGACGCCGGCCGTGTCGCGCAGGCGGAAGCCCGGCGGTTCCGCCGCCTGCAATCCGCATGCCAGGATTCCAAGTGCGATCGAACGCCGTAGCACCACTACCTCCGCGGGCCCTGGCCCGGACCCGCCGGTTTGGCCGGCGCTTCCTGTCCCGTAAGGTCGCGATACTTGTACAGCTGCAATTGCTGCGCGAGCGCCATCACGAGTGCCATGTGATCGGCCGGCCGCGGCGTCCGGTATTGGATGAACGCGATGCACATCTCATCCGTGGTTGCTTCGCCCCAGGAGACAGGTTTCGGCGGATTGCTGGGATTCTTGGGATTCGCGGTCGAGTTGTCGTAGACGGCGGTCACTTCAAAGCGCGTCCCTTTCGGAAACAAGATCGGGTCGCGATAGACGTACTGGCCCTGCCAGTTGAAGTCCCAATCGCGAATCCAGATCATCGGCGTTACCGTTCCGTCGGGAAGCGTCGCCGTGACCTTCATCTCGCGTCCGAGCAGGTGCATGTGCGGCGTCACACCCGTGACTTCGACGTCGATGGGTGTCGTATAGGCGACTTTCGTTTCGTAATGCTTTTCGCCGGCAGGAATCGCGAGGTCATGCTGCAGCAGGGGAATCGAACTGACGCTTTTCGTGATCGGACCTTTTGCCAGGTAGATGCCAATGGAGGTTTGATCTTCTTCCGGCTTTCCGGTCGCATGATAGTGCTGCTGAATAATGAGGTCGCTGCCTTTCGCGACGATCCTGGCGGAGCCCTCCGCAAGTAAGCGCGGCGTTCCGCCCGGTGCCCAGCCGCCGACCATTCCGGCGCGGGGAATGCCAGGTCCGCCGTAGCAGGTATAGGAGTTGCCATGCTCCTCCGCCGCGCGCTTTCGGGCGGCGCCCGTCGCATCCGAATAGACGATCGTGTGATGCAGCACCCGGCGGTTGCCGGGACGAACTTCGAGCGCGGCAACGTTCATGGTGTCCGCGAGCGCGGCCGGAATGACGAAGCACTCGTAGATATCATTTCCTTCGGCGGCGACGGAGTACTTCGCGGGCATCTTAAATTCGTAATCGGGCTTGCCAAGCTGCCAGCCGCTGGTGATCGTCGGCGGAACCGGCCTGTCCTTGAGGTCGCCTTCCGGACTGCCGGCCTTCGACCAGTTCTTGAGCGTGGCGATCTCGTCATTCGACAACACGCGCGCGTCCCGGAACTCGCCGAATCCGGGCTCGGCCTTCCAGGGCGGCATGTAATGGCGCTCGGTGGCGGCGACCATCGGACCCGCCCAGCGCTTGGCCTCGGCGTAGGTTAGCAGCGAGAACGGTGCGACTTCTCCCGGCCGGTGACAACTCACGCAGTTCTTGTACAGAATCGGCGCGACGTCCTTGTTGAACGTCGGCGTCGCCGCGCCAGCGGTCGAGACGAAAACGAATCCGGCTAGAGCCGAAAACCCAACCTTCAGATGCATCGCAGAATTTTCCTTAGCTACAGAGTAGCGGAGGGCAGCACTGGGTTGTGGCAAGTGTTTGTAAAGGCGTGGGCGTAGGTTCCCGAGGACCAGTGTGGCCCGGACTATTCCGTCGGATTTCTCCTATCAATTCACGGCGCATGACCCGCGTAAACTGGGGACGAAGTATCCCCGTGCGAGCCGCCATCGTGTGGCTGGCAGCCCTGGGCCTCGGAGCGTTCGCTCAGGCCCAATCCAGCGGGCAGCGAATCGCGTTGACGTATTCGGCAGCCAGTATTGTGAATGCCGCGTCAAATGTTCCCGGCCCCTTGGCGGCGTCGACGTTCGTGTCCATTTACGGCGCGCAGCTCTCGAACGTAACCCGCGCACTCTCTTTCGACGACATTCATGGGAATGTTCTCCCCACCACGCTCATTGGCACTGGACTGCGCGTGCTCGTCAACGCTGTGCCAGCCAACGTTTTTTACGTGTCGCCTTCACAGATCAACTTCCTGATGCCGTCGAATCTCAATCCCGGCACTGCGGAGATTCAGGTCGTCGTGGATGGACACGCGGGAGTGTCCGCGTTCCTTGCAGTGGCGGCGGCATCTCCGGCGTTCTTTCAACTCGACGCGGTCACGATCATCGGGACGCACGCGGACGCTACGCTGGTCGACAAGCAATCGCCCGCGCTTCCGGGAGAGATCGTCGTACTCTATGCGACCGGACTTGGCCAGACCGTGCCGCCGACTCCCTATAGCCAGATTCCGCGCGGCGCCGGACCGCTGGCCGATATCGCGTCGTTTCGGGTTGTGCTCGACGGCGTCGAACTCGACCCGGCGCGCGTGGCGTACGCCGGAATCGCACCAGGCTTCGCCGGGCTGTTTCAAATTAACGTCCGGCTTCCGGACACACTCGGAGAAGATCCCGAAATCCGCGTTCGGGCAAGCGGGCAGCTTAGCCCTCCCGGACTACATTTGCCGGCGAGAACCTCGCAACTTTCTTCCTCCTCCGCACGTTGAAGTAAATAAGGGCGATACAATCGTAAACGAGGAAGGGAACGGGAGGAGTTTGTATGTTCAGGTTTCGTACGGCCATCGCGTTCGCTTGCGGTTCGGCATTGTTCGTCCAGGCGGTTGCCGGCCAGGAGGGCACCAGCGCCTGGCGGAAGTCCGACGCGGAATCTACTAAGCCAGCGGCCGCGGGTCCGATCACGGTTGAGCCCGGAACGCACGTGCCCCTATCCCTCATCAATAGCGTTAGTACAAAGCACGCGACGGAAGGCGATCGCGTCTATCTCGAAACCGTGTTTCCGATTCTTGTCAAAGGACGGATCGTGATCCCGCCCGGCAGCTACGTTGCCGGAACCATTACGCAGGTGAAGCGGCCCGGCAAGATGAAGGGCCGAGGCGAATTCTATCTTCGCTTTGACACGCTGACGCTGCCGAACGGCGTCACCCGCGATTTTCGGGCTCGCGTATCGAATCTCGATGGACGCGCTTCCGAAGAGCTGGACCGGACCGAAGGCAAGATCCAAAGTGAAGGGAACAAAGCCGGAGACGCGAAGACCGTGGGCGAAACCGCCGCAGTCGGCGCTTCGGTCGGCGCGCTGGCCGGAAGCGCGGCCGGAGGGGTCGGCATGGGCGCCGGAATCGGAGCCGCGGCCGGAGCGGCGGCTGGTCTGATTGGTGTGCTACTCACACGCGGACCGGACGCGATTCTGTCGAAAGGCACCACCATTGAGATGGTGCTCGATCGCCCGGTGGTGTTTGACGATTCGGAACTCGATTTCAGCGGCGTCGGCGCGCGGCGAACGGTCGGAGAAGGCTCCGGACCGCTGCCGAGCCGGAAGCTGCAGCATCG
>JBDTTK010000356.1:0-5222 GCA_039930685.1 Bryobacteraceae bacterium
AGGGTCAGATTCGGGAAGGAGCCAGCGCAAGAGTCCTATTGTCGCCCGTGCAGCTAATTTCTGGAGAAGTAGCTGCCGCCGAGCGGTTCCTCTTCGTCGGTCATGCCGGAGAACGTTTCAACCTCGTCGAGGATGTCCTCGAACTCGGTGTACCACTCGGTGCGGACCTCGAAGACGTAGATGCGGTGGGCCTGGTCAAACGAGAGTTCGATCACCGAGGTAAATCCCTGATAGGCGCGCAGTTCTTTGAGCCGGCGCTCGTAGGTGCGGTGCTCGTCGCGGGGGAGAGAGGAAGTGGCAAGAGATTCGAAAGCGTCGTCGAGGTCCTCTTCGGTGAGTTCCCGGCTTTGGACCAGAATAATGCGGGCTCCGACGCCCTCGGCTGCAGCGACGAAATCTCTAAAATCCGGATGCGCGGTTGTGTCCCAAAAGGCAGCCGGAACCCCGTCTGGCACGCGAGAGATGGCGGGAAATGCGATCAGGCCGCGGGAGGTCAGGTACTCGTTGATTTCGTTGCGTAAAGTATCGAGATTCGGAGTCATGAAAAAGCCTTCGCAGCGCCCTTCTATTAAGATTCAGCGCCACATCGGAGCCTTATGAACCCCCACAAGGTATCACAGGCAGCGCGCGGACGCGGCGCGCCGCCGGAATCCGGTCTGAACTGCTATCCGTTCACAACCCGCATGCCGCCTTCGGCATAGCGCTCTCCGGCAACCTCAGGTAGAGTTGTTGCGATTCGATCGAGGTCGGATGGCGACAGCACGACGCCGGCGGCGCCGGCATTCTCCTCGAGGTAGGCGAGCCGCTTCGTTCCGGGGATCGGCACGATGTCTTCTCCTTGCGCGAGGACCCAGGCGAGCGCGAGTTGCGAGGGCGTACACTTCCTCTCGACGGCGATCTCCCGGATCTTATTTACCGAATCGAGATTCTTCTTGAAGTTCTCGCCCAGGAACCGCGGGCTGTTGCGCCGGAAATCATCGGCCGCGAAATCCTCAAAGCGCTGAATCTGACCCGTGAGGAATCCGCGTCCGAGGGGACTATATGCCACGAAGCCGATGCCGAGTTCGCGAATGGTTGCGAGAAGCTCATCCTCCGGATCGCGGCTCCATAGGGAATACTCGGTCTGGAGAGCAGCGATTGGATGGACCGCCTGCGCGCGCCGAATGGTGGCGGGGGCGGCTTCGGATAAGCCGAGGAAACGGACCTTGCCCTGTTCGACGAGGCGCTTCATGGCGCCAACCGTGTCTTCAATCGGCGTGGATGGGTCGACGCGATGCTGGTAGTAGAGGTCGATCGTTTCGACCCCCAGCCGCCGGAGGGATGCCTCGCAGGCCTCAGCGATGTACTCGGGTTTGCCGGAGATGCTGCGGTACGCAGGGTCGGACGTTCGGACGATGCCGAATTTGGTGGCGAGAAACACCTTGTCCCGGCGGTCCGCGATCGCGCGGCCAACCAGTTCTTCGTTGTGACCGCGACCGTAGATGTCGGCCGTGTCAAGGAACGTAATGCCAAGGTCGATCGAACGATGAATGACTTTGACCGACTCCGAGTCGTCGCCGGCGCCATAAAACTCCGACATCCCCATGCAACCAAGACCCATAGCGGATACGTCGGCGCCGGATCTCCCAAGTTTACGTTTATTCATGAAATACATTGATGGCCGCACCCCCAACAAGGTTTCAGTCATGTGGGCGGATGATTGTAACCTACGTTCCCAGGCCTCGCGTCATTCATTGCGACAGTTCCATTCTGGAACCACGTAAGGGAGAACCGAACCAAATGAAAATGCGCATGATTCTGATGGGCGTATTGTGTGCCGCGATGTCGTTCGCGGCTGACGTTGCGGGCAAGTGGACCGCGGAGACACAGGGACGCCAGGGCCCCATGACCCAGACGTTCGAATTCAAAGTCGACGGATCGAAGCTGACGGGTACCGTCGCTGCCGGTCCGGGCTCAACCGAAATCAAGGATGGAAAAGTGGATGGCGATAAGATCACCTTTACGGTGACGCGCACGATGGGCGACCGCACGTTCACGCAGATGTACGAAGGCACCGTGGCGGGCGACGAACTGAAGTTGAGCGCGAAGACCGAGGGTCGTCCGGCTCGCGAAATGACCGCGAAGCGCGTGAAGTAAGCGAACCGATTGCGTAAGGACAGAGGCGCCTGGATGAAGATTGTCTGTTTATGGGCGGCGTTGGCCGCCATGCTCTGCGCTCAAACCGGGTCCGTGGAAACGGGCGTGGTGAAGAGCGACGGGCAACCGATTCCAGGCGCAACTGTCCGCGCCACGCAGGGCGCGGTGGTATTGCAAACGTTGACCGACGCGACCGGCCGGTATCGCTTGGAGCGACTGGCGGGTGGCACGTGGACGATCGACGTGCAAATGTTCGGATTCAATCCGATTAAGAAAGAAGTGACGGTTCCGGAAACGGGCAGCGGCACAGCGGACTTTACGCTTGAGCTGCGCATGTTCCAGGGACGCCCCGGAGGTCCGGGAGGACCGGGTAGGCCGGGCTTGCCTGCCGTAGGCGAAGAAGGCGCCGGCGATCAGCGTCAGGATCTCGAATCGCAGATTCAGTCGGCCATCAATACAGGGCCGCCACCGGATGCCTCAGTAAATGCGGAGGGCGCGAACGAATCGTTCTTGTTGAACGGCTCTTTGAGCCGGGGAGTCCAGACCAGCGACGCGGACATGCGCGGCTTCGGCGGCCCGGGCGGCGGATTCGGTCCGGGCGGCATGAGTCCGGATGAGATGCGGCAGCGCGGGCAGGCGGGCGGCGGATTCGGGGGAGGCCCCGGTGGATTTGGCGGCGGTCCGGGCGGCGGCGGGCCGGGCGGTGGAGGCCCGGGCGGCGGCGGATTCGGTGGCGGTGGCGGCGGGGGTGGACGAGGCGGCGGCGGCGGCGGTGGTGGCGGCGGCGTTGGACGCCAACGCGGTCAGCGGCCGGGTGCTCCGGACTTCATCATCGGCAATCGGGCGCGACGAGGACAGGATGGCTACCACGGCGCACTCTCGTACACGTTCCGCAATTCCGCGTTGGACGCACGGCCATATTCGCTCAACGGCGACCTGCTTCCCAAGGCGTCGTACGCGCAGAACGGGATCAACGCGGCGGTCGGCGGAGCGCTGAAGATTCCGAAGATCTATACCGGCGACAAGACCTTTTTCTTCTTCAACTATTCCGGCAATCTTGCGCGGAATCCGTTCAACCAAACCACCACGGTCCCGCTGGATTCCGAGCGTTTAGGCGTGTTCGACGTGTCGCGCGGAGTGATCTTCGATCCCCTGACGAATCTCCCGTTCGCGAATAACACGATCCCCGTGACGCGCATCAGCCCGATCGCAAGGGGATTGCTGCAATACTTCCCGTCGGCCAACCAGCCAGGCTCGGTGCAGAATTATCAGATTCTCGATTCCGTTTCGCAAAATGCGCAAAACATCAACGTGCGTATCAACCACACGCTGACCAAGAAAGACCGCCTGGCGTTCAGCCTGGGCTACCAGCACCGGACGGGCGAGAATCAGCAGGTCTTCGGTTTCCGCGATGAGACCGGCGGATCCGGCGTGAACGCGGATGTGAGTTGGACACACACACTGGGCCGCCGCA
Source organism: Bryobacteraceae bacterium (assembly GCA_039930685.1). Taxonomy (GTDB): domain Bacteria; phylum Acidobacteriota; class Terriglobia; order Bryobacterales; family Bryobacteraceae; genus JBBQWZ01. The sequence goes on from JBDTTK010000356.1 coordinate 3,611, forward strand.
ACTTTCAAACGCTGCGCGTGACCTTTAACCGCAACCGGAGCCAAACTACCCCATTTTTCGCGTACAAGACGGACGTCGCGGGGCAGTTAGGGATCAACGGCGCGGCCACCGACGCGATCAACTGGGGTCCGCCGAATCTGAGCTTCACGAACTACGGTTCGCTCTCAGACGCAAGCGCGATCCTCTCGCGAGTGCAGACTTTCGGGATCAACGAGTCCGTCAGCTTTACCAAGGGCAAACACAACTTAAGCGTGGGCGGACAGTTCAGCCGCCTCCACGTCGACAACCAGACCGATACGAACGCGCGCGGCTCGTTCTCGTTCTCGGGGATTGCCACGAGTTCGGGCGCCGCGCAAACCGGAACCGGTTACGACTTCGCGGACTTCCTTTTAGGACTCGCGCAAACGAGCTCGGTACGTTTTGGGGGCACCAGCACGTACATGCGCGGCGTGACGTTCGCGGCATTCGGCCAGGATGACTGGCGCGTCAAACGGAATCTTACGATCAATCTCGGACTGCGATACGAACTCTTTCCTCCGCTGCACGAGAAGTACGGGCACATTGCGAACCTTGACGTCGCGCCGGGATTCACGGCGGTGAGTCCGGTGCTGCCGGGGCAGGCGGCGCCGTATTCCGGGTCGCTGCCGGATGCCCTGATCCGCAGCGACAAGAACAATCTCGCTCCGCGTGTGGCGATGGCCTGGAAGCCGAAGGCGGAGAAGTCCACGGTCGTCAAGATCGGCTACGGCTGGTATTACAACGGCGGCGTGTTTCAAGGGTTCGCCGCGAAGCTGGCCGGGCAACCGCCATTCGCGACTACGACCACGCTCACGGCCGGAGTCGATACGCCGTCGCTGACGCTTGCGAACGGACTGGCTACGTCCCCGGTCAACAAGACCGTGCTGAACACGTTCGCGGTCGACGTGAATTATCTCGTCGGCTACGCGCAGACGTGGAATGTGTCGGTGCAAACTAACCTGCCGGCGCAGCTCGTCATGGAAGTCGGCTACCTGGGTACGAAGGGCACCCGTCTCGACATTCAGCGGCTGCCGAACCGCGCGGCCCAACAATTGGCAACGAGCACAGACAACCGCTCCATCAGCAACGCGGTCGGATTCACGTACGATTCGCCGGAAGGCAATTCGATCTATCATGCGGGCCAGGCCCGGCTGACGCGCCGTTTCCGCAAGGGCATTTCGTTCAACATGCTCTACATCTTTGCGAAGTCAATCGACAACTCCTCGACGCTCGGCGGCGCGGGCAACACGGTGGCGCAGAACGACCTGAACCTGGCGGCCGAGCGCGGGCTGTCGAGCTTCGACCGGCGGCATACGCTGACCAGCAACTTCGTCGTGACGTCGCCTTTCGGCAACAACAGCACCATCTTGGCAGGCCACGACAAGGTCGTGAAGTTCCTCAAGGATTGGACCCTCAACGGCGGCCTGACCGCCAATTCCGGCGGACCGTTTACGGCGCGAATCCTTGGCAATCGCTCGAACACTGGCGGGTCCGGCGCGATCGGATCGGGCCGCGCGGACGCCACAGGCTTGCCGGTCGATGCCGGCGGCGGTTACTTCAATCTCCTCGCCTTCACGGTTCCGGCCGCGAATGC
>JBDTTK010000357.1:0-5210 GCA_039930685.1 Bryobacteraceae bacterium
CCCGACCTTGCTATCCCTGGTCGGGGTCGCCGCTCCGAAGGAGGCGGCGGGGGCACGGCGGACGGTCTTGAATCTGGCGGATATTTTCCGCTACTTTCTCCGAACGGAGCAACAGATGCGTCCCCTTGAGGACGAGTTGGAGATCGTCGAGGCCTATCTAGAGATTGAGAAGCTGCGGCTCGGCGATAAGCTTCGGACCGAAATCGAAGTTGACGAGAAAGCCCGGCGAACCCAGATTCCGGTGCTCTCGATCCAACCTTTGATCGAAAATGCGGTCAAACATGGCATCGCACCGAATCCCGACGGCGGTCTCGTGCGTCTCATAGCGAAGACCCAAGCATCTGGACTACGAGTGACGATTGAGGATACCGGCGCTGGAGGAAACAGTAATTCGGAAGGGGGAGCCGGAGTCGGGCTTGAAAATGTCCGGCAGCGGCTGAAGCTTTGCTTTGGAGACAAAGCGGATCTTGAGATGGCGGCAAGTGGGTCCGGTACGACGGTATCTATGTGGATCCCAACTTGGAAAGAGGCAATTCGGTGAAGACCCTGATCGTGGACGACGAACCGATCGCGCGGGAGGTGTTGCGCGAGCACATCGAGTCCTCTGCTGGACTCGAAATCGTCGGCGAAGCGGTGAACGGTCCTGAAGCCGCGGAGAAGATCCTTTCGCTACGTCCGGACCTTGTTTTCATGGATTTGGAGATGCCCGGCCAGAACGGTCTATCTGTAGCGCGCTCGCTGCGGGGCGGAGCGCCGGTAATCGTTTTCGTAACCGCGTATGAGCAGCACGCGCTTGCGGCCTTTGAGGTCGGAGCGGTCGATTACCTTCTGAAACCCATCCGGCGGGAGCGCTTTCTGCGTGCGGTCGACAAGGCTCGTCAACAACTTGCAGGGCTTTCGACTCCGCAAAAGCCGGAACCTGCCGCGGTGCATCCCGCCAGCCGGAAAATCCCAGGAAAACGCGGAAGCGACATCTATCTCCTCGATCCGGCGGAAATCGTAGCGTTCGAGGCCGATGGTGAATTGGTTCACATTATTACACCAACTCAAAGATATCTGAGCGAGAATACGCTTAAAGCGCTCGAAGAGAAACTCGATCCGCTGCGGTTCCGGCGGATCCACCGCAAAACGATCATCAACACCGACCAGATCCGTAAGATCTCTCCGCTCTCCAGCAAGCGCTGGCTGCTGCGCATGGCGAACGGATACGAAGCGACTGTCAGCAAACGCATGGCAGGAGCGATCCGCGAGCAGTCCCGCTCATAGCTTGATCCGCACCCGCCTACAGCCATAGCGAGCCCGGTCATAGGGAATCCGTAGGTCCGTTGCGTTTCCACCGGGATACTAGAAAAGCATCATGCCTATCCGGGTTCTAGCGCTGTTCCTCTCTCTGTCTGGAAGCGTGTTTGCAGCGCAGTCGCCCGGAAACGCGGGTACGCTCGAAGGCGTCGTGACCGATCCCTCTGGCTTAGCGGTGCCAGGCGCCGAGGTCAGCATTTCCAATCCCGTTTCCGGGTTCAAGAGGCAGGCGACGACAGACGCCGAGGGAACGTACTCGTTCCGCAACCTCCCCCAGAACGCGTATCACATGGAGATCCACAAGAGCGGCTTCGCCGATGTGGTGAGTGATGTGAACGTCCGAAGCTCTGTACCGGTGTCTATCAAGACGGCGCTGACGCTGGCCGGTGAGCGGACTACAGTGAACGTAGAATCCGAGACGAGCGACTTGCTGGACGCGGTTCCATCGGCGCACGTGGACATCGATCAATCGCTAACCTCCAAGATGGTCACGACCTCTCCGGGCAGCGGGCTGAGCGATGCGATCACGCGATCCAGCCCGGGAGTTGTAGCGGATTCGAATGGCTTCTTCCACCCGATTGGCGATCACGCGCAAACTTCATTTAGCGTCGACAATCAGCCGATCAACGACCAACAGAGCAAAGCGTTCTCCACGCAGCTTCCGCTGAATGCCATTCAGTCGATGGAGCTGATCACCTCATCGCCCAACGCGGAATTCGGAGACAAGACCAGCCTCGTGGTGAGCGCGGTGACGCGATCCGGCCTCGCGGCGGACAAGCCGTTTGGCAAGCTTGCCTTCGGCTACAGCTCGTTCGGCACTGTAACGGAAGAGGCTTCGATTGGATTCGGCGGAAAGCGATTCGGAAATTTCCTGGCGGCGAACGCGACGCGGTCCGGCCGTTTTCTGGACACGCCGGAGTTCATGCCGATTCACGCGGCGGGTAACAATGAGACGGTATTTGACCGGTTCGACTGGCAGCCAGGCGCTCGCGATACGATGCACTTGAATTTGTTTCTGGCGCGCAACTGGTTTCAGGTCCCCAACACGTACGATCAACCCAGCCAGGACCAGAGGCAGTTGACGCGTACGTTCAACATTTCCCCGGGCTGGGTCCACACGTTTGGGTCGAGCATCCTCTTGACCATCAACCCGTTTCTCCGCCAGGACCAAGTCAATTACTATCCCAGCCGCGACCCCTTCGCGGACGCACCCGCTACGGTTTCCGAGAAAAGGCGCCTCCGCAACTTTGGAGCGCGGTCCGACCTGTCGATTGTGAAGGGCAAGCACAACTTCAAGACCGGCATTCAGGTGATGCGGACGCAGCTCAAGGAAGGCCTTAGCTTCGGCGTCACCGACGCCGAATTCAATGCAGTCTGCGCCAACGCTGCCGGTGACGCGGTCACCGATCCTTCGCTGCTCGACCCGGGCGCTTGCGCCGGCAAGGGCTATACGGCGAACGGCGACTTTCTTCCCGGCATCCTACCCTACGACCTCACGCGCGGCGGAGCGCAACTCAACTTCAGCGGACGCGCCAACATCGACCAGTTCGCCTGGTACGCGCAGGATTCGATTACCCTTCACGCTTTGACGCTCAACGCCGGACTCCGCATCGACCACTACTCCGGACTGACGAGTGCTTCTGGAGTACAGCCGAGACTCGGCGCGGCCTATCTCCTCAAGCGGACGAACACGGTTCTGCGTGCCGCTTACACGCGGGCCTTTGAGACCCCTTACAACGAGAATCTGATTCTGTCCGGTTCCACCGGCTCCGGCGGATTGGCGTCGGGCGACTTCGGCGGTTTCGGCGCAAAACCGCTCGAACCGGGCCGCCGCAACCAGTACAACGCAGGCCTGCAACAGAGTATCGGCAAGCACGTCGTCGTGGACGCGGACTACATCTGGAAGTACACCGATAACGCCTACGATTTCGGAACTCTGTTCAACACGCCGCTGACCTTCCCGATCTCCTGGAACAAGTCGAAGATCGATGGTGTTTCGGTCCGCGTGAACCTGACAAAGATCCACGGTTTCTCGGCCTACACGGTAATGGGTCACACGCGCTCGCGGTTCTTCGGACCCTCCAATGGCGGCCTCATCTTCAACTCGCCCCTCGAAACCGAGGTCTTCCGCATCGACCACGACCAAGCCTTCCAGCAAACCACCAATGTCCGCTACGAGGCGCCGAAGACGACGCCTTTCGGCCGTTACCAGCCCTGGATCGGATTTACCTGGCGCTACGATTCCGGTCTGGTTGCCGGTTCGGTTCCGGATCTCAATACGGCTCTTTCTCTCACTGCGGCGCAGCAGTCCGCCATCGGCTTCTTCTGCGGGGGGCAGTTCGCGACTCCGGCGGGTGGAATCTCCTCGTGCAGCTCGTCTAACTACGGAGCAACCCGCCTCGTGATTCCGAAAGCCGGGACCTACGATGCCGACCACAATCCGCCCCGCGTCGCTCCCCGCCACCTGCTGGATGTCGCAGTCGGCACGGATAATTTGCTCAAGGGCGAGCGTTACAAAGTCAGCCTCCGGCTTTCGGCCACGAACCTCACGAACAACGTGGCGCTGTTTAACTTCCTGTCTACGTTCAGCGGAACGCATTTCGTAGCACCTCGTTCCTATCAGGCTGAGTTGGGCTTTACTTTCTAGACACCCTTTCAATTACGACTTTCCTCCAGCCCGGCCGAGCGCCTTTCCTCCTCAGCCGGGCTTTTTTTCGTCTCCGTGTCACGGACCGACGGGCTACCCGGTCTGTCTCGATGTATGGCAAGCTACCCATTCGTGGAGCCAACCGCCGCCCAGGACGCCTTCGAGGAACACCGCAAGCTCCTCTTTGGAATCGCCTACCGGATGCTCGGCACCGTCGCGGACACCGAAGACCTCGTGCAGGAGGCCTGGGTCCGCTGGCAGGGAGCCGACCACGCCGCGATCCGCTCGCCACGGGCCTTTCTGACGACAATCGTCACCCGCCTGGCCATTAACCAACTCGACTCCGCGCGCCATCGCCGCGAAGAGTACATCGGACCTTGGCTGCCTGAGCCGCTCCTCGTTGCGCCCGACGCGGACCAGAACGCCCAACTCGCGGAATCGCTGTCGCAGGCATTCCTGCGCCTTCTCGAACATCTCTCTCCGATCGAGCGCGCTGTCTTGCTGCTCCGCGAAGTCTTCGACTACGAGTACGACGAGGTTGCGCGCATGGTCGACAAGACGGAGGCCAACTGCCGTCAGATTCTCAAGCGGGCCAAGCAAGGTCTGGCTGCGCCAAAGTCGCGCAAGTCACCGGCACCCGAAACGCAGCGCCACCTGGCGTCCGAATTCGGACGCGCCGTCCGCGATGGCGACCTCGCCACTCTGATGGGCCTGTTGTCGCCTGAGGTGATTCTCTACAGCGACGGCGGCGGCCAAATCGCTGCCGCGCTCAATCCAATTTATGGCCCGGACAAAGTCGCCCGCTTCCTGGTCGGTGTCGCCCGCAAGTCCTCGGCGGATTCGATCGAATACACATCCGTCAACGGCGGACTTGGCGCGCTGATCCTTGATCACGAGGTAGTCGACTCGACGCTATCGTTTGAATTCGACGGCGACCATATCGTCGGCCTCTATTTCGTTCGCAACCCGGACAAGCTCCGGCATTTGCAAAAGCAACCCAACTTAGGAAATCGAATATGAGCATCATCACCGCGTTGATTGAACCCAAAATCAAAAAGATGGAGGCGCACTTGGGTGTGCCGCTCGACTACGTCCGCTACATGGCGCGCCACAGCATGGGGGCGCTCCGCTCCATCGGAAAGTCGGAAGCTATGACCAACTACCGCAAGGCTCTGCCGCGCGACGCATTCCACGTCGCGCGCCTGGTCAGCGACCAGGTCGAGGACTGCGGCACTTGTCTGCAGATTGTCGTGAACCTCGCGCT
>JBDTTK010000358.1:0-5208 GCA_039930685.1 Bryobacteraceae bacterium
CCGATTCCATCTTCTTGGGCTTCACGGCGAAGGCATAGCAGCCGATTTCGTCCAGCGTTTCGCGGCCAAGATACCGGATGAAGTATTTGGGCAGCTCGTTCGTGGTCAGGACGAAGGGCTGAACGCTCCGCATGTCCTGCAAGTCTTCGGGCGTCATGAGGATGTTCTTGAGGCTTGGGACTGGGGCTTTTACGACTTTATCGGTGCGCTTTCCGTCGCTTGAAAACACGATGTCCGCGACCTCTTCCCAGCGGCCGGTGACATTGCCGCCTTCGTCCAGTTCGTGGATTTTCGCCGTTTGGCGGTAGGTGTAGACCTCGCGCGCCTTGGCGAATTCCGCCTCCTTGGCCGCGAACTTTTGAATGATGTCGTCAATCTGCTGCGGAGTCGGGTTGGGCGCGTCCGCCGCAAACACCGTGGCCGCCGCCAATACGAACGAAGCGAAAGCTCGCATCACTACCTCTTTTCGCTGACTTCCGGACGGGATCTCTCTGTATCTGGACGGGCGCCCGCCAAAGCGGGTTACCGCCGATTCAGAACTTCGAACCCAGCATGGCCTTCGCGATCGTCACTTTCTGCAAATTGCTGGTGCCTTCGTAGATTCGGCCGATCTTTGAATCCCGGTAGAGTTTTTCGACCGGATAATCCTTGGTAAATCCGACGCCGCCAAGCACTTCGACGGCCTTCGACGCGACCTGCTCGGCGATCGTCGAGGCGAACAATTTCGCCATTGCGGCCTCTTGAATGAACGGCTGACCGGCGTCGCGCAACCGGGCTGCGTTGTACACCATCAGCCGAGCCGCTTCGACGCTGACGGCCATCTCGGCGAGATCGAACTGGACGCCTTGAAACTCGGCGATGGACTTGCCAAACTGCTTCCGCTCCTTGGCGTAGGCGAGCGCGTGTTCGAGAGCCGCCCGCGCGAGGCCGAGCATTTGAGCGCCGATGCCGATGCGGCCCTCGTTGAGCGTCTCGATGGCGATCTTGTAACCCTTACCGACTTCGCCGATCACGTTGGCTACGGGCACGCGGCAGTCGTCGAGGATCAATTCGCAGGTGGATGACGCGCGGATGCCCAGTTTGTCTTCCTTCTTGCCGACCTTGAAGCCAGGGAATTCGCGTTCCACCAGAAACGCGGTGATGCCTTTGTAGCCCGCTTCTGGATTCGCGTTGGCAAACATCAGGAACAGGCCGGCCTCAGCCGCATTGGTGATCCATAGCTTGCGCCCGTTCAGGATCCAGGTATCGCCGTCGAGCCGCGCCTTCGTCTGCATTGCAAACGCGTCCGAACCGGAGCCGGCTTCGGACAGGCAGTAGGACGCGACCGTGTCCGTGCACAAGCGCGGCATGTACTTGCGCTTCTGTTCTTCGGTGGCCCAGCGGAGGATCGCGTTGTTGAACAGCGTATTCTGCACGTCGACGATGACGCCCGCCGACGGATCGACGGCGGCGATTTCTTCGATCGCGAGAATGGATTGGAAGAAGTAGCCGCCCTGGCCGCCGTAGGCCTCCGGGACGTCGACGCCCATCAGGCCCATCTCAAAAATCTTCTTGAGGATGTCCTTGCGAAACACGCCCGCTTCGTCCATCTCGCGGACATGCGGACCGATCTGCTCTTTGGCAAACTTGCGAACCGTCGCCTGAAACATGGATTCTTCTTCGCTCAACTGCGTCAGGGCAGGAGCGTGGCGGTTTTCGACTGCGAGCATATCCACATTGTAGAATGACGCCAATCGCATGAACGATCCCAAGCAGCCCGGACCTTCCGCCGAAGACCTCGAGCGCATCCTGCCGGTCTTCGAGCCGATGCGCGACAAGTTCGACCGTCTTGCCGCTTCCATTCCGCCGGATGCACGGCCGGCCGTCACCTTCGAGGCGCTTCCGAAGGAGCGTCCGTGACGACGCTCCGAACGATTGCCGAAATGGGCGCGGCGCTGCGCTCGAAACAGGCGTCCTGCGTCGAACTCGTCGAGGGCGCGCTCCGCCGGATCGACCCTGCCTGGAACGCGTTTATCACGGTGAGTTCGGACGAGGCTCTCGAAGAGGCCCGGGCGCTCGACGCGGAGCTCGCGCACGGGATCGACCGCGGACCGCTCCATGGCATTCCGATGGCGCACAAGGACCTGATGCATACGCGAGGCGTTCGCACGACGGGAGGATCGAAGATCTTCTCGGATTTCATTCCCGACGAGGACGCGCCGGTGGTTGCCGCGCTTCGCCAGGCCGGCGCCATTTCGATCGGCAAGACCAACCTCCACGAATTCGCCTACGGCATTACGTCCGTCAATCCGCATTACGGTACGGTCCACAACCCGCGCGACTTGTCGTGCATTGCCGGAGGCTCGTCGGGTGGATCGGCGGCGGCGGTCGCAGGCGGGGCGCTCGCGTTCGCCACGGGCACGGATACGGGCGGTTCCATTCGTATTCCGGCCGCGTACTGCGGCTGTGTCGGGTTGAAGCCCACCTACGGGCGGGTTTCCTGCGACGGGGTGATGCCGCTTGGCTATACGTTCGACCACATCGGACCGATTGCCGCCACGGTCGCCGATGCGGCGACGGCATACAGCATCATGGCGGGCGTGTCGGATCCGGCACCGAAAGCGGGCTCGCTCGAAGGCGTCCGCGTCGGGCTGCCGACGAATTTCTTCCTCGACAATATCGACATCGAAGTCGGGCTCGCGGTCCGGAGGGCGTTTCAGACGGTCGCGGCTCTGGGAGCGCAGATCGTTGAAGTCGAGGTTCCCGACATGGATGGCGTCAACACCGCAGCGCTGTGGATCCTGCTCTGCGAGGCGGCGTCGGTGCACCGTCCGCACTTTGATCGGCTCGACGAGTATGGCGACGATGTCCGTGCGCTGATTCACCAGGGCCGCCTGGTGTCGGGCATGGATTACGTGGATGGCCAGAGGCTGCGGTCCGTGTACTGCGGGCAGTTCGGCGAGCTGTTCGAGGGCATCGATGTGCTGTTCACGCCCGCTTCGCCGATTCCGGCGCCGCCGATTGGGCAGATGACGGTCGAACTCAATGGGCAAGCGGAGAACGTCCGTCTATTGTCGACGCGGTTCATGCGGGCGTTCAACCTCACGGGCCTGCCGGCGCTGTCGGTCCCGTGCGGCAAGACGGCGTCCGGATTGCCGATCGGCCTGCAGATCGCGGGCCGCAAGCAGGAAGAGGAACTCGTCCTGCGGGTGGGGGCAGCGATCGAAGCCGCCGGAAATTGAGATAGCGCGGGTCCGCAGATTCCGCCAATCCTGGTGGCGGCGAGATTGTAAGGAGCCTCACTGTCTTACGGTCGCGCGATTGTTCCAAGAGCGGACACCTTATTTCGGGGCCGGACATAGCCTTGGATGAAATCGCACCCATTGCAACATCTTGGTTGGCATGGGGATTGCCTGTCAGACACTAACCTATGCATGCACTCGGCGATCTACGATTCGCGATCCGGTCTCTCCGAAAGCGACCCGGATTCTGCCTGCTCGCGACGCTGACGCTGTCGCTTGGCGCGGCGGGCGCCGCGTGCCTCTTCAGCTTCGTGAACGCCTGGATGCTGAAGCCGCTTCCGAACATCGATTCCGAGCGGACACTCTACATCCGGAACGTGCAGCTTCAGCGCGGCCGGAATCTTGGCATCTCGCTCGCCGACCTGCGCGACTGGCGGGAGCAGAATAAGTCCTTCGAGGCGCTCGCCGGATTTTCGAATCAGAACTTCGCACTGCAAGCCGAAGCTCAACCCGAAATGGTATCCGGCGTCGCTGCCAGCGGCGATTTCTTCAGGGTCCTGGGCGGAACTCTGGCCCTCGGACGCGACTTCCTTCCTTCGGAACAGACCTACGGCAATCACCGCGCCGTCATTGTCAGCCACGGATTCTGGCAGACACGCTTAGGCGGTTCCCCCGCCGCGCTCGGCAAGCAACTCAAGTTAGATGGCGAAGCCTACACGGTGGTCGGTGTTCTCGCGGAGAAGTTTCACTTCCCGCTGATCGGCCGCGTCAACGTATGGGTCCCGCTCGCTTTGCCACCCGCGGAGGCCGAACAGCGTAACAACCGGTTTCTCCAGGCCATCGGCACGCTCAGGCCAGGGGTCAGCATCGAACGGGCGAAATCAGAACTCAAGGGCATCGCCGCGGACTCCGCCAAGCGCTTTCCGGCCACGAACCAGGACGTCGGCGTGAGCGTCGTGACGCTGACCAGCGAAATCGGCGAACACACGGGCAACGATAAGATCCTCGTCCTACTCGCAATCAGCGTCGGGCTGATGCTGATCGCGTGCTCAAACGTCGGCAACCTTCTCCTCGTCCGTGCCCTTGGCCGGCGTCGCGAAGCCGCGATCCAACTCTCGCTGGGCGCCAGCCGCGGACGTGTCATCGGCCAGGCACTTGCGGAGAGTCTGATGCTGTTCGCTGCTTCGGCGATCGTCAGCACTCTATTCGGGATGTGGCTCACGGACTGGGTGTCTGCTTCCATTCCATTCGAGAATCGCGGCTATCTCCCGAACTACGGTGTCGTCCACATGGACTGGATGGTGTTCTCCGCCATCCTTAGTCTCTCCCTGCTCTGCGGACTGGCATTCGGCCTCGGACCCGCCTGGGAAGGCATTAAAGTCAATCTCGCCGGAATGCTGAAAGACGGCAGTGCGGCCGCCTCCGGTGGGCGACGCCAAGTCTGGCTCCGGGGCACTCTCGTCGTCGGGCAGGTGCTGCTGGCGACGCTTCTGCTCACGCTGACCGGCGTTATGATCCAGAACTTCAGCGCTTTGTGGACGGCCGATCCCGGATTCTCATCCGACCATCTGCTCGCCGTCCGCGTTTCGCTGGATCCAAAACAATACGCGACGCCGCTCTCGCGCTGGCAGTTCGCCGACAAGGCGCTGGCGGCGCTTGCGGCCCTGCCGCTTGACGGCGCACCCGCCGCCAGCCGCTTCATTCCCTTTGGGCAGGAGAGCGGCGGATCCACGGTCCTGGTTGAAGGCCGCGCCAACCAGGAAGCGCGCAAAGCGCCATCGACGCAATTCAACCCGGTCAGCAATGCGTTTTTTGCGACGTATCGCACGCCGATCCTCAGCGGACGGGTATTCGAAACACGGGACGCCGAGACGTCGCCGGCTGTCGTGGTCGTCAACGACACCGATGCGTCAGCCGCCGCGGAGTCAGTGCCGGCAGGTCGCGTCCGGCCCGATCCGCGAAGTCGACCGACGAATCGGAGATGGTG